>CAURMS010000187.1:0-3270 GCA_963526085.1 uncultured Campylobacter sp.
ATTTGAAGCTTGGCGATATGTACGCGCAAAACGGTATTTCGTTTATAGTTTTGGAGCTTAACGATAAGGAAAAATTTGGCTATCAATACATAAATATGCGCGATAAAAACGAGCTTGCGACTCTAAGAAACGCTAAAAAGGTCAAGTTTTATCAGTTTGGCGGCGGCATATTAGAGAGCGTGGTTTTTAGCGCGGACTCGGGCGCCGTGTGCGAGAGTTTTGCGGCGGGTAAGGCGGTAAAAGCTCATGCCGTAACTAATTATTACGATAAAGAAAGCGCCGACAATAGCGAATTTTTCGCAACCCTGATGGATATCGGAGTGAAAAAGGGCAAAAGCGCCGAGATCAAAAATCTAGACTTTAAATTTTTCGTTAGCGACGGTAAGCTAGCTAGCACGCAGACGCGAGCTCGATCGGCGGAATTTAGGAGCAAAGTCATAGACGCCGACGCTAAAAAACAGGAGCAAATCCTATCAAACATCGTTTGCGCCACGCCTAAAAACTGATCGCTTTTATCAAATTTAAACGCGAGCGCGAGATGAAAAGTTTATTTCTAGCGGCTATTGCGGCCCTGGCTTTTTATGGTTGCGCCGGCATCACTAGCAGCGCAAATATAGCGGAGCTAGATGTCTCAAATATCGACGTTCCGGAGGATAATTGGACGAGATATCTGGGTACTGACGGCGCCGTTAGAGAGGTTGCCTTTTTGACGGCGTTTTTCTCTCGTGATTTTCGTACTCAGCCTGAGGACGGCGAGGCTAGCGGCTTTGCGCTTACTAAAAAAGAGGGCAGTAGGTTGCCTTTTGGGCTCGGTGCCGTCTATAACAGCGGAGATAGTGCATTTATGCTAAAGGATGCCGATACCGAGGCGGAGTTTGATCTAAAAGACGAAACGAGTGCGACCCAGCTTCGTGGTGCTCGGCGGATCAAATTTTACAAATTTAGCTCAAATTTGACGACGGTAGCGGTTTTTGAGGCGCCGATTTTGGTTTGCGAGGCGTTTCAAAAAGGCGACGACGTGAGCGTGAAGTCTTTATCTAGCTACTACGACGCGCAAAATTTAGAAAAGCCGCATTTTACCGCCGTTATAACACAGGCAAACATTTCCTCCAAAAGCGGTGCGCTACTTTTAAAATCTCAGATAAAAAATTTTACAAATTTGAACGGTTTGTAAGAAATCGCCGTAAAAACGCCTAAATTTGAGGAAAAAATCCAAAACGAGTTGCGCGGCTACGAGCTGAGGCTTAACCAAATTTGCGCTTTTAGCGCGAAAGAAAGAGGGCAAAAATGAAAAATACGAGTATTTTTAAGGCGGCGGCAGTTGCTGTCGCGGCATTAGTATTTAGCGGTTGCGCGGCCATCACAGGCGAGATGGGCGGCGAGAGAGCGTGGCGTACATATATGGAAAACGACGCTAGCATACAGCAGATCGGGTTTATAACCGAGACTAAGGTCTACGAGATGAGCGGCGGCAAAAAAGAGGAAAAATTCGGCGACTACATGGGTAGGGCCGAGGTGAAATCGCCTGGCGAGAGCGACTCGGCGAGCCAAAATCTAGGCTGGGTTTATGCAAGCGGCGACGGCGTAAAAACTCTGATAGTGATTGATCTTGATAGCGGTAAAAATGTAGATTTGAGCGATAAAGACGAGATAAAAAAGCTGCAAAACTCAAAGAAATTTAAGTTTTACGAATTTGGTGGCGGGATCCTTGAGAGCGTTGTTTATAGCGCGCAAAAATCTCCCGTTTGTAAGGCGTTTTTTAGCGGCGAACCTATAAGCGCTAGAAGCGTGACGAACTACTACGTGGGCGCGTCTGACGAGTTTTTCGCTACCGTGATCGACGCGAAGATAGTCGGAAACAAGGGCTTTGAGATAAAAAATCTGGACTTTAAATTTAACCTACCGAGCAGCAAACTAGCCGAAGCTAAAGAGCAGGCGACCTCTGCGAAATTTAGACAAGACGTCATCGAGCAAGACCTCAAAAAGCAAGGACGTATCCTGCTAAACATACTTTGCTACCATAGCATGCCAAGCAAATAGTCGTTTGCGGCGGGTAATCGCCCGCCAAATTTGACGCAGAATCCGACTTACTTACGTCAAATTTAGGGTACTAATATACTTAAATTTTAATTTCCACAGCTACTTCAAATTTGGCATTTGTCTAAAATTTGAGCCGCTCGCCAAGACCCGCGCCGTAAAAATGCCAATTTTTCGGTTAAATTTAGAGCCGAATCAATAACTACAAACAGAATATTTTTAGCTTGCCGTGTTAAATTTAGCCTCTTGTTTTACCCGTCAAATTTACCACGCTCTAACTTCTTTGGTTTATCAAGTTTTTATGCGAATTTAAGTAAAATCAACCAAAATTTTTTAAAGGCTAAAAATGGACAAAGCTACCGTAAAAGCGCACAAAATCAGCGATCAAGAGTACGAGGAGATCTTAAAGATCCTAGGTAGAGAGCCAAATTTGCTCGAGCTTGGGATATTTTCTGCGATGTGGAGCGAGCACTGCAGCTACAAGTCGAGTAAAAAGTACCTAAACGGCTTTCCGACCAAGGCGCCGTGGGTGATCCAGGGTCCGGGCGAGAACGCGGGCGTCATCGACGTCGGAGGCGGCGTCGCGGCGGTGTTTAAGATGGAAAGCCATAATCACCCAAGCTTCATCGAGCCTTTTCAGGGCGCAGCAACGGGCGTTGGCGGGATACTGCGCGACGTATTTACGATGGGCGCGAGAGTCGTGGCGAATATGAACTCGCTACGATTCGGCGAGGTGAGGGGCGAAAGTGAAAACGCGAGAAAACAGCGCTATCTGCTAAAAGGCGCGGTCGCAGGCATCGCTCACTACGGCAACTGCATGGGCATACCTACTATCGGCGGCGAGACGACGTTTGATCCTAGCTTTAACGGCAACATCCTAGTAAACGCATTTGCGCTTGGGCTTTGCAAGAGCGACGAGATATTTTACGGCAGAGCCGAAGGTATCGGCAATCCCGTGATTTATGTCGGCTCAAAGACGGGTCGCGACGGACTTGGGGGCGCTGTGATGGCGAGCGATAGCTTTAACGACGCGAACAAATCTCTGCGCCCGACGGTGCAGGTGGGCGATCCGTTCGCTGAAAAGCTGCTGATGGAGGCGTGCTTGGAGCTCTTTAAAACCGACTACATCGTGGGTATCCAGGATATGGGCGCGGCAGGGCTAACCTCTAGTAGCTTTGAGATGGCCGGACGCAGCGGCAGCGGTATGAAGATGTATCTAGACCGCGTGCCTAT
>CAURMS010000188.1:0-3269 GCA_963526085.1 uncultured Campylobacter sp.
TAGCGCAGTTTGTTTCGTAAAATTCCTTACCGTGCGCGTAAACGCCGCCCTCGCGTTTAGCTTTTATCATCTTGTTATCGCCCTCAAAGTCCTGTCCCGCGATCTCGTATGCTTTGGCAAAGTCCATTATCTCGCCGCCGTTTTCGGCTTGGAACTCTTTCGCGTCGGCCTCGGTTGAGAAGGCGTATTTGCTATTTCTAGTCATCGTGCCACCGATCTTGCTACCGACGACGTAAAAGGCTTTATTCGCATCGATCAAATTTAGATTTTTCGTATCGACGACCTGCGCGTCGCTTGGGATTTTTCCTTCCGTGAGCTCGTATAAGCAGTGCAGAGATGCTACTTGTTTGCCGTTATAGACGTGGTTTGTTTTGTAAAATTTAACCAAATTCATTCCGCAAACGGCGCAGTACTCTTTACCCTCGCCGCTTCCTACTAGCGTAGCTTTGCTTGGATCTACGCTTTGAAACATAGGCTTCATCTTGCTGGCTTGTTCGTTTGCTTCGGCGCCGAAAAGTAGCGCCGCTAGTAGCGCCGAACCCAAAATAGAACGTAAAATCATATTATCTCCTTAAATTATTTAGTTTTATTTGTTTCCGGTTTTAAAAACTCCGCATTCTCGCACGCGACTTTTAGGCCCTTTGCGCAGCTTTTGTCAAAGAGCTCTTTAGCTTTAGCAGCGTCGGCCGCGACGCCTTTGCCTTCGGCGTACATTATGGCTAGGTTGTTGCAGCCTTTGTCGTAGTTTAGGTTGCAGGATTTTTCGTAAAATTCTTTAGCTTTAGCGTAGTCTTGCTCCGTGCCTTGGCCAAATGCATACAAAAAGCCGAGGTTATCGCAGCCGATGCCGACGCCGCCCGCGCAGGCCTTTTCGTAAAAGGCTTTTGCTTTAGCGTAGTCTTTTTCTACGCCCATGCCCTCAAGGTGTAGGTAGCCTAGGTTATTACATCCCATCATGTCGCCGTAGTTGCAGGCTTTGGTGTAGAGCGAGATTGCCTTTTTGATATCGGTTTTGACGCCTGCGCCGTTTGCGTAAAGAAGTCCTAGTGCAGTGCAGCCCTCGTCATCTTGGCAGGCTTTTTCGTAGTAAGCGGCGGCTTTAGCGAAGTCCTGAGTCGCACCGTTGCCGCTTTCGTAGATGTAGCCTAGGTTGTTGCAAGCAAGCGCAAATTTGGCGTTGCAAGCTTTTTGGTATAAATTTATCGCCTTTTCGTAATTTTTCTCCACGCCGCCCGTGCCTTCAAAATACACCACGGCAAGGTTGTAGCAGCCCGAGGCCTTGTTTTCCTCGTGGCAAGCTTTTTCGTAGATTTCTATAAGCTTTTTATGGTCGCCGCTTTGCTGAGCTTGCATGCCCTCCTGGATAAAGCCCGCGTTTGCGCTAGCGCATAAAACCGCCGCCGCTAGTAGTTTTTTATACATTTTTTCTCCTTTTAAATCGTTTTTACGTCGCGCCCTCTAAAGGCTAGCGCTGTTATCAAAAGCATGCAGCCAAGCGCGATATAGACGCTAATATGCACCGGCGGCAAATCTCCGCTAGCATAAGAGTGCATGCCCGTTAGGTAAAAATTTACGCCAAAATAAGTCATCGCTATCGAGGCATAAGAAAACACCGATGCGGTCAAAAATACGTAGAGCGAATTTAGCTTCGGTATAAAGCGCAGATGCAGCGCGATTGCGTAAACTAGGATCGATACGTACGACCACGTCTCCTTGCTATCCCAGCCCCAGTAGCGCCCCCAGCTCTCGTTCGCCCAAATCCCGCCGAAGAAATTTCCAAGCGTTAGCAAGCAAAGACCGATGATGAGGCTTGCTTCATTTATCGCCGCGATATATCTGATCTGCTCATTTAGTCTCGCCTCGTTTGCTTTGTTTTTAAACGCCATGAGTCCTAGCGCGATCAGCCCCAGCACGCAGCCAAGGCCCAAAAATCCGTAGCTAGCTGTGATAACCGAGACGTGGATACTGAGCCAATACGACTTTAGCACCGGCATAAGGTTGGTAATCTGCGGGTTTACGAAGCTTATGTGAGCCACCAGCATCACGATGCCGGCCAGCAGCGCAGCCGCCGCAAGCGCGAGCAGCGAACGCCTAAAAAATATCATCCCCGCTAGCGCTCCATACCAGCCGATATAGATCATCGACTCGTAACTATCGCTCCAAGGCGCGTGCCCCGAGACGTACCAGCGTAGCGCCAAAGCCGCCGTATGCACGGCAAATCCAAGCACAAACGCCGCTAAAATAGCTCGCTCAAGCGGTAAAATCCGTTTTGATAAAAACACCGAAGCAAGCCCTAGTAAAAGCGCGGCAAAGCCCAAAATCCAGTAGAAATAAACGAGCTTTTTAAATACCGAAGCACGGTTATAAAATACCTCGGCATCGACCCTGCTAACGCTAGGTAAAATTTCCGCCGAAGCCGTTCGCTGATAGTTTTTTAACTCCGATAGCGCCGCATTCGCTTTGCTCCAGTCGTTATCCGCGATGCCTTCTTGTAGGCCTATGAGGTAGTCGTTTAGCATGCTTTTTGCGTTGGTATCGACTCGCTCGTCGCCAAAGGCGTCGTTTGGCGAGAGCCACGCATTTTGTGGGTCGTTTGCTACTGGGATAAATTTAAAAAACGTGCCCTTAAACGTGAGATAGGCGATGTTTAGTCGCTCGTCAAATTTGATGAGGTCGTTATCGAGCGTGCCTCGTGTTGATAGAGGTTTTTCGTTTGCGGCTTCGACCTGCGCGGCTAGTTTATACTCGCCGTTTGCGTCAAACGCATCCCTAAAGCTCGCGTAATCTCCGCTCAAATTTAGCATTTTTTTTATCTCACCGTTTTTTATCTTTACGATTTTTATCTCTTGCCATAGTACGGGATTTAGATTCATCCCAAGCACGATTTGTTCAGCGCTTAGACCGTAAAGCGAGTCCGTGCCGGAGATTTTATTTACGATTTCGCCAGCTTCGGTGCTAAGCGGCTTTATCCTGCCTGCGTAGTCTTGCACGAGAAGCTTTGCAAATTCGCCGTTAGCGTGAGCGGCGGTGTTTGCGGCGAAAGTTTTTAAAATCTCGCCCTCGTTTTGCTCGGCCGCGTTTGCGTTAAAATTTAAAAAACCAAGCGCGATAAATGCTGCGACGAGAGAAAAACGGCTGTTTTTGATAAAATTTATGAGCTTTAAAAATCGGCTATTTTTAGTAAAAAAGTTGCCGATGACTCCGATGCAAAGCAAGAAATATCCGATGTATGTAGGAATTTTACCCGGATCGCGGTTGACCTCTAGTAC
>CAURMS010000189.1:0-3243 GCA_963526085.1 uncultured Campylobacter sp.
CACCGGCGGCGTACACGGAGCTAGCCGCTTAGGTAGCGTGGCGATAGCTGACTGCTTAACGTTTGGTATGATAGCTGGTGAGAATATAGGCTAATTTGAGGTGTCTTTTGAGCGTCTTTGAATGGGTTTAAAATTTTAAGTCTACGGCAGACTACTTGTCTAGCCTTGACTTAAATTTCTGCACAACATTCAAATCCATCTCAAAATACTTGTAAATTGTTGCATTGCAGATTAAATTTTATCTGCAATGCTTTTTAAATTTAAAGCATAAAATTTACCAAATTTAAAAATCAAATTTTGCTGTGTAAAATTTGATTCCACGTCATCTTTCTTAACTCAAATTTCGCTACAATCTCCCAAATTTATACAAAAGAGGAGCTAAATTTGCAAAGTACTCAAAAAACCAAAATCCGCTGCGACTGGGCGGAGAAGAGCGAGCTGGAGCGCGTATATCACGACGAGGAGTGGGGCAAGCTCGTGAAAGACGATGCGAAATTTTTTGAGCTCATCGTACTAGAGGGCTTTCAGGCGGGCATCTCGTGGCATGCAGTGCTGCTTAAACGCGAGGCGATGCGAGCGGCGTTTGACGGATTTGACGCGCATAAAATTTCGCTCTACGGCGAGGAGCAGACGGCGAAATTTATGCAAAATCCAGCACTCATCAGAAACCACCTAAAGCTAAACTCGCTTGCTGCAAACGCCCACGCATTTCTCGCCGTCGCAAGCGAGTTTGGCAGCTTTTACGACTATCTTTGGGGCTATCTTTTGCCTAAATTTGATCCAAAATTTGACGGTAAGCCCATCGTAAATCACTATGAAAACATCAAGCAGATCCCCGCTACCACGCCGCTTGCGGACTTCGTCGCAAAAGAGATGAAAAAGCGCGGATTTAAATTTCTGGGACCCACGAGTGTCTATGCGTTTTTGCAAAGCGTGGGCGTAGTGGACGATCATCTGGACGCCTGCTTTTGCAAGGGAGGCAAGTGATGCTCGCGCAGAAGCGAGTTTTTAGCTACATCGAGGAGAAATTCGGCGCGCAGGGCGAGCGAGTATTTGACAAGCACCCGGAATTTGCCGTGTTTCGCCACGCGAAAAATCAAAAATGGTTCGCCGTTTTTATGCGCGTGGACGGCGGCAAGCTGGGGCTTAAAAGCGTAGAGGAGCTAGAAATACTAAATCTAAAATGCAAGCCCGATCTCGCGGCGATCCTGCGCGACGGCGATCAAATTTTGCCCGCCTATCATATGAATAAAAAGCACTGGATCAGCGTAAATTTAAGCTCCAAAATCGTGCCCGAGCAGGTAGAGGATCTGATCGACCTTAGCTTTGAGCTGACGCGCTAAAACGCTCGCAGTAAACAGCTCTTTTCAATGCTAAATTTGACGACTGGGAAGCGTACTAAGCGCTAGTTGACGGATGCGTAAAATCTCCTAATTTTACCGACGATTCTCTAGCTTACTTTACGTGCGCCTCTTTACGCTTGCGGCCTTATGTAAAGCCTGCTAAAATCCGCATAAATTTCATCTTTTCAGCATCTCAAAATTTCATTTTCGCTAAAATCTGGCTAATAAATTTAAGTAAAAATCGTGCGAACTTCGAGCATGGCCGGCGTCTAGTAGCGCAGAGCGGTATCGCGGCAAACGATGCAAAGAGACTTGAAATTTTGCAAAATAATGCAAAATGAATTTAGCGGCTAATATGCGAAGGGATTTATTTGTGCAAGACGGCCGGATAAATAACAAGAGGGCGAGCAAATACGAAAAATAACGAACGCCACAATAGAGCAAATGGCTACGACATTGATTGCTTCATGGGCGACGTAAATATAAATACTTTAAGAATTTACAAGGAAAACGAGTGGAAAATTTAAAACAAGGAAATTTTAACCAAGCAAGCGGGCTTCACCGCACGTTAGAGGCGAGCGGCGCGTCAAATCTCGGTCGCGAAAATTTAGCGCAGTCAAATTTAAGCGGACAAGCGACCCACGCCGACGAAAGAGCTCGCGCAAAAGAGCAAAACTTCGAGTGCAAAAAGGTCCATTTTATCGGTATCGGCGGTATCGGCATCTCTGCGATCGCGCGGTTTTTGCACGAAAAAGGCTTCACAATCAGCGGTAGCGACATCAAAGAAAGCCCGACCACACGCGAGCTAGCAGCGCAGGGCATCGACGTCATCACGCCGCACAGCAAGGCCGCGATCAGGGATCAGGACTTCGTCATCTACTCGGCGGCGATAAAACCCGATAACATCGAACTAGTCGAAGCTCAAAGTAAAGGGCTAAAGTGCCTATCGCGTAAAGAGGCGCTACCGATGGTGCTTGAGGGCAAGCGCGTGTTTTCGGTAGCGGGCGCGCACGGCAAAAGCACGACCTCGGCGATGCTCTCTAGCCTCGTGGAGGGCTCGGTCATCATCGGCGCGATCAGTAAGCAGTTTGGCTCAAATATGAAATACGAGCCCTGCGACAACGTCATTTTCGAAGCCGACGAGAGCGATAGTAGTTTTCTCAACTCAAACCCGTATCTAGCCGTCGTGACTAACGCTGAGCCCGAGCACATGGAGCATTACGGCTATGATTTAGAGAAATTTCACGCGGCGTATCGCGGATTTTTGGAGCGAGCCAAGGTGCGCGTGATAAACGCCGAGGACGAGTTTTTAGGCACGATAAAGCTCGATGCCGTGCGCCTTTATCCGAGCACCGATATCACCGAGCTTAGTATGATTGTGCGAGATTTCGTACCTTATACCGCGTTTAATCTTAAAAATTTAGGCAAATTTGAGGTGCTGGGCATGGGCGAGCATATCGCCGTGGACGCGTCGCTTGCGATCTTAGCCGCACTAAATGAAACATCTCTCGCGCAAATCAGGCAAAATTTGCTAAATTTTAAAGGTATCAAAAAGCGCTTCGATATCCTAACCGCGAGCAGGAAATTCGTACTCATCGACGACTACGCGCACCATCCTACCGAGATCAAGGCTACTTTGCAATCGGTCTTTGAATACGCCAAACTACTAGGCATCACCAAGATCACGGCAATCTTTCAGCCGCACAGATTTACGCGCCTAAGCGCAAATTTGCAAGGCTTTAAAGAGTGCTTTGAGGGCATAGACGAGCTTGTTATCCTACCTGTTTATGCCGCTGGCGAGACGCCGATAGATATAAATTTAAAAGAGGAGTTTAAGCACTACAATCCCGTGATGACGCAAAAAGTCGCGCGCGAGGGCGAGGGGATCGTCTTTACGGAC
>CAURMS010000190.1:0-3204 GCA_963526085.1 uncultured Campylobacter sp.
CCATAGAGCAGGCTTGCAAAATTTTAAACGCGACACTCAAAAAGCACGTCATCGACGTAAAAGTCGAGATAAAAGAAAATTTTACGCTTTACGGCAACATAAACGAGCTTATTCAAATTTTAATTAACATTATAAATAATGCCAAAGAAGCATTTTTAAACCTGCCGCAAGAGCGGGCGCAAGCAAACAGGTGGCAAATTTTAATAACCGCCCTTTTGCAAAACGGGGAACGCGCGATAATGCTCGAAAATAACGCCGGCAATATAGATAAAGCGGCGATAAATAAAATTTTCAAGCCGCATTTTACTACGAAAAAATCAGGCAGTGGGCTTGGACTATATATGAGCAAGGTAATAGCCGAAAAAAATAACGCCCGAATTTACGCACAAAATATAAATAATGGCGTAGTATTTACTATTAAATTTAAAAATTCATAATTTATTAAATTTCCCCTTTTTTCGCCCCCTTTTTACGATAGCATTATCAGTATGAAATCTTTTTGATTTTAGATCCAAAATTTATAAGGAGGGCGCAATGAGGAATTTAAGTAAAACCTTATTAGGTTTGCTTATGGGCGTTAGCGTCTTCGCATCGCAAGCCTGTTGCGAAGAACACAACATGCAGATGTCTCAACAAGCGCGAGACGTCATAGCAAACCCAAAAGGTACGCTTCAAAGTAGAGGCGTAATATCCTTGCAAGACTACATCGTAGAAGAGCAAGAGATGTATGAGTGGCTGTTTAAAAACCACCCGATTTTCACAAAATACGGCGGTAAAACAGTCGGTAAACTAGACGTTCACGACCGTGGACTCGAGTGGCTTGCCGAAGGTCACGGCTTTGACATGTCAAAAGCTAGTAAAAGAGACGGCGGTAAAGGCTACAGCTCTATGATGTATAGGATACCTGCTGGTTCGTCTTTGCAGTTTCCTAACAAATTCGTAGGATCCGAAAAGTGCGGCGAGTGCCACCCTGCACAGTACGAAGTATGGAGCAGATCGCGCCACGCCACTACTATCCGCTTCCCTGGCGAGCACCCTGAGGTTAACAACAACCTAACCGATCCGGTATTTAGCCCAGATACCGCGTCCATCTTGCCTCAAGGCATTACTCCAGATGTTATTTACGCAACAGTAGGACACCTAAGAACCAAATTCGGCTACGTAGATGCATGGCTTCTACGCGGAACCTATCACGTAGAGGGCGGCTTACTACGAGATGGCACCGGTCAAGTCGTAGCCGGCGGTAACCAGTTCCAAAGAACTTGGGCATTAAATTTAACTCCTGAAACAGTTAAGAAAATCAAAGATTTTGTTCCTGATTTCCCAGAAACTCTAGCCGACTACGGCGATAACGGCGGATACGTCAGAGGTCTAGCCTCATACGCGGCTAAATACAAAAAGTCAATGTTCTTCCAAGCAAACGGCTCTTACTGCGAAGTTTGCCATCCGTTCAAATTTGACTTTAAAACCAAGAAAGAGTTCTATGCGGCTCTTGGTAATGCCAAAGAGCTTCAAAAACACACTATCTCTAAAGGCGTAAGCTGTGAGGAGTGTCACGGAGCCGGCGGTCACCTTGACGGAGCTACAAACTTTAGAACATCAAACTGCGAACGCTGTCACCAAAGATTTAACTACAGCCCAGACCTAGCTCGCGCTAATCCTCTAAACCAAGGCAAGCTTGACCTATCTCTAAGCTCTAAATTTAAATCAATGGGACCAGGATGCGGATCTGAGGGTTCACAATCATACTTTACCGCTCACTACGATAAAGGTATGCGCTGCACCACTTGCCACGATCCTCACGATAACACAGGTCCGGTTGTAGGCGATAAGACTATCAAAGGCGTAAACTATAACTCAGAGCAAGGCTACCTAAGTGCGCTTTACACCAAACCAAAAATCAGAAAAGACTGCAAGGACTGCCACGAAGCGCAAGCTTATATCGCTGCACGCGCTGACACACATAAAGACAACACTTGCGCATCTTGCCACATGCCGTTTATGATGAGCTGCGAAAACTTCTACGCTATCCAGTTCCAAGACAACGCTGGATTTGATACTCAAAGAAGATCTCATATCTGGAAAATCGACGTAGATCCTGCTAGAAAATCTCTAGCTGCAGGCGACGCGGCTAAAGGACCAAGAGACGCTAAAGATTGGCACTTCCAAAGAGATAAAAACGGACACAACTTCGTTGACCTAATGTGGGCGTGCGCTAGAACGTCTTGGGCGGATAAAGACATGCAAGATACTAAAGGCTGCCACAGCCCGGTACTATCTGAGCTAAAACCTACCCTACACTTCAAGAACCAAAAACAGGTTTACGACGAAGTAATGGGATGGCAAACCCCTGTTAAAAACGACTTCTCTCAAGTCAAAATCGGTATCGAGGGACTTTATGCTATCTTAGAAACTAAGAAACTAAGCCCTAGCGATAAGACAAGAGTTTATGAGCTAATCGAAAAAGCGCAAGACACAGTCGACTTGCTACAAAAAGACGGCTCATGGGGTATGCACGGCTTTAAATATACAAAACAAAGACTCGACGCTTCTAAAGAGTACATCAAAGAAGCCCAAAGAATCATAAATAACAATTTATGATGCGATTACGGACGCCGCAAAAGCGCGGCGTCCAAATTTAATAAGGTAAATTTATGCGTTTTAAACTTAGCAAAAACCCGATTTTAGCTCTTTGCCTAACGGCCGGTTACGTCTTGTGCGCTAGCGCGGCGGATAAAGAGACAATGACGCAAGAGCAAAAAGAATCATACAGCATCGGAATTTCAACCGGAACCTATATATCCGCACAACTAAAAAAACAAGAAAGCCTAGGCGTTAAATTTGACAGCAAGTCCATTTTAGACGGTTTTGCAGACGCCTTTAAAAAAGAACAAAAACTAACTGACGAAGAGATCATCTCTCTACTTAATCAAAGGGACGAAAAACTAAATAAGCTAACCCAAGACGCGCTTAAAAAAGCGCTTGAAAAAAATTTAAAAGAGGGCGAAGAATTTATGGCGAAAAACGCCAAAAACAAAAAGGTCAAAACGACTAAATCAGGGCTTCAGTACGAGGTCATGGCAGTCGGCGACGGCGATAAGCCAAGACCCGAGAGCGTAGTCGCGCTAAACTATAAAGCTTACCTCATAAACGGCAAAGTTTTTGACGACACGTACTCTAGAAACGAGCCTGCGATCCTTTCTA
>CAURMS010000191.1:0-3197 GCA_963526085.1 uncultured Campylobacter sp.
ATATAAAGATAAATCAAATCATAAAAACAACGCTAACATTTCTATACAAAAAGTCAATTTCCAGCAAAAATCAGCAATAAATACGTGAGCTTTTATTTATGTTTGACGAAGTTTCTATGTGTAACGATTATAAAAATTTCTTTACTAACTTCGCTATAAACCGCCAAGTAAAACACTATGAGCAAACACTTTTGTGGTGTAAGATCTTTCTTTTGGGCGATACTTTCACCCCACACAAAGGCAATGATCTGGCCTTTGCATTGCTTTTTGATATGAACGCGCTTTTTGAAAGCTATGTTGGAAATTTTATAAAGAAAAAGCTTCCCGGCACCATATTGCAACACCAGAAAAAATATCTTATTGAAAAACCAAGAGAATTTAGGTTAAAACCAGATATATTCTTAGAAGGCAAATTTATAGCCGACACAAAGTGGAAGATCATAAAGTCAAGAGATGATATCTCGCAAGCTGATTTGTATCAGCTCTATGCTTACGGCAAAAAATACGAGTGTGGCAAGCTCCATCTAATTTACCCAAAAATAGACGGCGCAAAACAAGAGTCTATGAAATTTGAATATGAAAAAGATATGCAACTTGAAATTCTATACTTTGATCTAGAAGACGACTCCTACAACGACGAACTTATAAAAATTTACTAGTCTAAATTATATATTATCTGCTTGTATATTAGCTGTACAACAGTTGGCCCTTTGCCTAGATTGCAGTTTACAATATGCATCCTAAACCGAACTTCGACCGTACAACCCGTCAAATTTAAACGTATCTGCTAATCTCTATCAAATTTCCGTCCGGGTCACGCACGTAGATTGAGCTTATCGCCCCAAGCGCGCCGGTTCGCGGCACAACCCTCTGCTCTACGGCGATACCCGCAGCCTCTAGCTCCTCTAAAACCGACTCAAGCGGCGTATCCGTAAGTAGGCAAATATCAGCCGCTCCGACGTTTGCGTTCATGGCGTTTGGCAAAATCTCCTCACCTTTTACGTGCAAATTTATCTTTTGCGAGCCAAAAGCCAGAGCTTTGCGTCCGTTTGCGAAATCAACCTCGCGCATACCCAGCACGCGCACGTAAAAATCAAGCGTCCGTTGCAAATCAGCAACCGTTAAAACGATGTGATCGATCGAAGCGATACGCATATATTCTCCTTTTAAATCAAATTTCACCAAACATTGCTCGCCAAAAATATCAAATTTGACGGCGTAAATTTAAAGCTGCTCGGCGTCAAATTTTTGCGGTGCGGGTAAAACCAGCACAACAAAACCGAATTTAAATTTACGCCTGTTTATAAGCCGTCAAATTTAAACCGCAGAGCCAAATTTACACTCAAATTTTACTCCCTAAAGCCTTAAAAAACGAAATAGTAAATAATGATTTAAAAATAATTTAAACATTTAAACTATTTGCTAGAAAAATAAAAGTTTAATTTTCATAAGAGTATAATCTCGATTATTCTTCAAAAACCGTTGAAAGGAAAGTAATGTCCGTAAAACAAGAAAGACGAGATTTTATCGGTCTAGCGTTTGGCGCGGTAGCCGCAGTCGGCGGCGCAGCGACTCTCGTAGCCGTTAAAAAGACCTGGGACCCGCTTCCTAGCGTAAAGGCGGCTGGATTTACGACTGTAGATCTTAGCCCAATGAAAGAGGGCGAGATGCGCCAAATAGAGTGGCGCAAAAAGCCGATATTTATCCTAAAAAAAGACGCTTCGATGGCGCCTAACGACAAGCGCGACATCGTGGTAGACGGCGCTAGATATATGGTGGCGATCGGGCTTTGCACGCATCTTGGCTGTATCCCGGAGTGGAAACCGGGCAAGCAACTTTTCGTTTGTGCCTGTCACGGAGGCGAATTTAACGCAGACGGCGTAAATACCTTCGGCCCTCCTCCGCGCCCGCTAGACATACCGCCGTTTAAGATAGACGGTACGAAACTCGTTTTGGGCGAAACCAGCCCCGAATACGAAAAACTAACGGCTCAAGCGTAAGGAGGGGAGAATGCACATCAGAAAATCAACGGGCGTTTTAGACTGGCTGGATCAAAGGATCGCCTTAAACAAGCTAATGAAAGTCCTCGTCAGCGAATACTGGATACCGAAAAATATAAATTTCCTCTGGGCGATGGGCGTTATACTCACGACGCTTTTTGCTTTGCTTATTTTTACCGGATTTATGCTAGTTATGTACTACAAACCGGATATAAATTTAGCCTTTGACAGCGTAAATTTGACTATAATGAAAGAGGTCGAGTACGGCTGGCTATGGCGTCATATACATGCGGTTGCGGCTTCGGTCGTATTTTTAATCATCTACATACACACCTTTACGGCGATTTACTACGGCTCTTACAAAAAAGGTCGCGAGATGATTTGGGTGAGCGGTATGTTGCTCTTCATCCTGTTTTCTGCCGAGGCGTTTAGCGGATATATGCTACCTTGGGGGCAGATGAGCTACTGGGCGGCGATGGTTATTACGAATTTATTCGGCGGCATCCCGGTTATCGGCGATGCGGTAGTCGAGTGGATCAGAGGCGACTACGCCGTTAGCGATCCGACTTTGACGAGATTTTTTATGCTTCACGTCTGCTTGCTACCGATCGTGCTGATCGCAGTCGTCGCTATACACTTTTATACGCTTCGCGTTCCGCACGTAAATAACGAAACGGGCGAGGAGATAGACTTTGAAGTAGAAGCCGAAAAATACCTAAGCGGCGATACGAAAAACGCAAAAGTAATTCCGTTTTGGCCGGGCTTTTTGGCAAAAGACTTCATGTATATCGGCTTTTTCATGATTTTCTTTTTCTATCTCGTGTGCTTTCATTTCGACTTTGCGATGGATCCGATAAATTTCGAGCCGGGCAACCCGCTAAAAACGCCTCCGCACATCTATCCCGAGTGGTACTTCTTGTGGCAGTACGAGATTTTGCGCGGATTTTTCTTCGATATTTTCGGATTTAAAGCCTACAATATCGGCCTTATCGCATTTGCGATCGCGGGCGTGGCGCTATTTTTCATGCCTCTTTACGACAGAAGCGACGTCGTGGCTCCGGCTCACGAGAGAAAGGGCTTTTTCGTATGGTTTTGGCTATTAATCGTCGATATGATTATCCTCACGATTTTTGGCAAATTGCCTGCCGACGGCGTAACGCTAGGCATTTCAAACGCCTGGATAGGCTTTTTCTCGAC
>CAURMS010000192.1:0-3176 GCA_963526085.1 uncultured Campylobacter sp.
GTAGTCGCCGGATCTATGCTTGCCCTTTTTGCGACGCTAGCGGGGCTGTTTTATTTTCTAGGCAAACGACGTGAGTAAATTTGCCAGGTCATTTGCAGCTAGCTAAATTTAACTAGCCGTCAAATTCGCTGCAAATTTAACTCACCTCAAATCAAAACCAAAAATCAGGCGCGCGGCCTAGCCAAATTTACTCCACCCGCCCAGCCGCAGCTTTATAGATACCGATTTCGTCTTGCAAAATTTTATACTTTTGCGCTAGCGCACTGATCCTGCCTTCAAGCAGCGAATTTTGCGCCTCCAGATAGTTTTTTAGCTCGGTTTTACCGTAGTCGTATTTGAGCTTGTATATGTCGCTGATGGAGCTTAAATTTCGCAAATTTTCGTTTAAATTTCGCAAGACCGCCTCGTCTTTTTGCAGGTTTTTGTAGCTGGCGTCTATCTCGTTTAGCGCGGTCGTTAGCGTCTGTGCGTAGTTTAGCTTCATCGTTTCAAACTCAAGCTCGGAGATTTTTAGCTTTGATTTAAGCTTAGAGTAGTTTAAAAACGGCAAATTTATCGCGATATTGCCGCTTAAAAAATTTAACTTCAGCCCCTCGCTCGCGCTATCTCCACTACCGCTAAGGCCGGCTCCTACCGTGATGCTTGGATAAAAGCTTTTTTCGCTAACCTTGACCCCCAAAAGCGCCTCTTTGATACGAGAGATCGCAGCTTGCAAATCAGGACGCGCGCCGATAACGTAAAGCGGCACGTTTAAATTTACGCCCTGCGGCGAGATATCGCTTAAATTTCCGCTTAAATTTAACTCAAACTCGGGCCTAACATTTAGCAAATTTCTTAGCGTTTTTTCCGCCGCATCAAGGCTCTTTGCCGCGTTTAAAATTCTATTTTTAGCCGAGATTACAGAGCTTTTTACCTGTTTTAGGCTTAGCTCCTCTTCCTTGCCGAGCTCAAATTTAGCCTTTATGATGGCTTCAAGCTCCTCGTAGTTTTTTAGCGTTTTTTCGTATAGATTTATGCTCTCTTTTTGATATTTTGCCTCAAAATACGCATCTGCGATAGAGTTAACGAGCGCGAGCCGAGCAGCCTCTAGGTCGTATTTGGTCGCGTTTGCTTCCCACATGGCGGCATCTGCGGAGTTTGCGAGCTTGCGCCACAGATCGATCTCATAGCTTAGCGATACGCCGCTTTTGTAGCTTTCGTTCCAGCTGCCGCCAGTTTTTATATTTTTACCCGTTTCCGCGCCCAAATTTGCGTTAAAGCTAGGCACGAGATCGGCCTGCAAGACGCCTGCTTGAGCGAGGGCTTTATTTACTGCGATGGCTGATTTTGCCAGATCTATGTTGTTTTTTAGCGCGAGGCTGATTAGCTCGTTTAACCTAGGTTCGTTATAGCCTCGCCACCACTCGCGCTCCAGCCTAAAATTCGTCGTCAAATTTGCATCCTCTTTTAGCAAAATTTGCTCGTAGTTTTCGTTTATCTGCGTTACCGCGCAGCCGCCGAGCAAAAAAGCGGCTAGGATTATGGAGATTTTTTTCATTTTATTCCCTTGAAAGAGCGTCGATAGGATTTAGCTTTGAAGCGCTGCGAGCAGGCATGTAGCCAAATATCACGCCTATTGCGCTAGAAACGACGAGCGCGACCACGATAGAGGTCTGCGAAAATATCATCTTGATATCGGGTGCGAAATTTTCCGTTAGATAGCCGATACCAAACGCCGATCCGACGCCGATTAGTCCACCGATAAGGCACAGCAACACAGCCTCGATCAAAAACTGCTCCAAGATATTTCCCTGACGCGCGCCGATCGCCATCCTGATGCCGATCTCTTTGGTGCGCTCGGTTACGGAGACCAGCATGATGTTCATCACGCCGATACCGCCCACTAGTAGCGAGATAAAGGCGATACAAGAGATCAGTAGCGTCATGGTCTTTGTCGCTTCTTCTATCGTTACTTTTATGCTGTCAGAATTTCTTGTCTTAAAGTCCTTTTTGCCGTGCTTTGCGATCAAAATTTCAGTTATGCTCTGCTCGGCTATTTGGGCATTTACATTGTCTTTTACCTTTGCGGTGATCGAGGCTATGTGCTTGTCGCCAGTTATTTTATTGATGATCGCTGTGTAGGTCGTATAGACCTTTAATGTGCTACCATCGTCAAAGCCCTTTTCTTTCTTTTGCAAGACGCCGATTATCTTAAATGGACGGCGGTTGATGAGCAGTGTCTCTCCAACCGGGTCGGCATTTTTAAAGAATTCATTCTTTGTAGCTTGGTCGATGATCGCAACAGAGGCTGAGTCTCTCACGTCATCAGCGGTAAATTCGCGCCCAGACTCCATTTTGTAACCCATGACATCGAGGCTATCTTCGCTGCCGCCCCTCACGGTCGCGCTAGCGGATTTGTTTCTATATGTCAGAGTTGCTGCGGTCGAGGCATTTGGCGTGACGCTATCAAGATAGTCTTGTTTTGATAGTAGCGTCGCGTCGCTGATCGTTAGAGCCTTTATGCGCTCTGATCTATCACCAAAGCCCTTGCCGTTGTAGATGTCGATCGTATTTGTGCCGATACCCCTGATGTCGGAGAGGATTTGCTCTTGTGAACCCTTTCCAAGAGCGACCACGCAGATGACAGACGTGATGCCGATGATGATGCCAAGCATCGTTAGCACCGAGCGCAGTTTGTGGCTGAGTATCGCGTTTATCGACATTTTAAAGCTCTCGATAAACTGATCTTTGTAAAAGCTAATGATATTTTTGCGCTTTACGGCGGGTTTTTCAGAGGCGAAAATTTCCTCGCTTTTTACCGTATCGCTTAAAATTTTACCGTCTTTTATCTCGATGACGCGGTTTGCGTATGCGGCGATGTTTGGGTCGTGCGTGACGATGATGATGGTGTGGCCTTGCTTGTGCAAATTCGTTAAAATTTCCATCACCATGAGGCCGCTTTTGCTATCTAGCGCGCCCGTTGGCTCATCTGCCAGGATGATCTCGCCGCCGTTTATGAGCGCCCTAGCGATCGAGACTCGCTGCTGCTGTCCGCCGCTAAGTTTGCTGGGTAAGTTTTGCAGCTTTTCGCCAAGACCGAGCCCTTCTAAAAGCTCGCCGGCCTTTTTCTCGCGATCTTTTTTAGAAACGCCCGCATACACGCTAGGCAAAGCCACGTTTTGCAGCGTAGTTAGCGT
>CAURMS010000193.1:0-3153 GCA_963526085.1 uncultured Campylobacter sp.
CTGCAAGATGATATCCACGCCTGCTAAATTTACACCCAGATCGCGCGTTAGACGCAGTATCATCTTGATGCGGTCCATATCTTTTTCGGAGTAAAGGCGCATCTTGCCATCGGTTCTTGATGGCTCTAGCAGCCCCTCGCGCTCATATTGACGTAGTGTCTGCGGATGTATAGAGAGCACCTTTGCTACGACGCTTATTAGATAGACCGGTTCTTCGTATTGTTTCATCTTATGCCTCCGGGAGTTTTTGCTTCATGAGTTCGGCTAGCTCGCCGTCTAGGGCATTTACGTCCGGCAATGACACGCGCGCTCGCAGATACAGATCGCCAAATATCCCGCTTTTTCTATTTTGCACGCCGTATCCTTTGAGCCTGATTTTTTGCCCGGATTTTGAGTTTTCGGCGATTTTTATCGTTACGTCTTTTTTAGGCGTTTTTACCTCTATCTTACCGCCAAACATCATCGTTTTTAGCGGGATTAGCACGTCTTTATATAGATCGTCGCCGTCTCTTTCGTACTCGTCGCTAGGCGCGATATTTACGGTTAGTATTAGATCTCCGCGTCCGCCGCTACCTTTGCCTTTTATGCGTAGCTTTTCGCCGTTATTTATGCCGTTTGGGATTTTTATTTTGATGTTTTCGCCGTTAAAATTTATCGAGTGTTCGCCGCCTTTTACCGCTACGTCAAACGGGATAGTTACCTTCGCGTGGGAGTCTAGATCCTCATCGTCCTCAAAGCCGCTAAAACCGCCAGTCTGTCTAAAACCGCTAAAGCCGCTCCTGCTTGAAAAACCGCTAAAGCCGCCTCCGCCGAAGATATTTTTTAAAATTTCGTCCAAATTTCCCATACCCGAGCTGCTCGCAAAGTCGTGGAAATTTTGCCCGCCGAACATCGCGTCGCCGTGTCTGTCGTACTGCGCGCGCTTTTTTTCGTCACTTAAAATTTCATACGCGGCGTTTATTTCTTTAAATTTATCCTCCGCGCCGGGGTCTTTGTTGATATCGGGGTGATACTTGCGAGCCAGCCTGCGATAGGCCTTTTTGATCTCGTCGCCGGTGGCTTTTTCGGACACCCCTAACGTTTCGTAAAGACTATTGCTCATGTTATGTCCTTATAGTCAATTAATTTTATAGCGATTATAGCATAAAAGTTTAGCGTATGTCAATCAAGTATAGTAAATAAAACGATTTTAAACGACTTAAATAATAATTAACTTTACATTGAGCTTAACGCCATATAATCACGCTTTCAAAAATTTTATCAAAAGGAAAAGCAATGAAAAAGATAATGATATTATCTTTGGCTACTTCTTGCGCGATCTTTGCCGCAAGCATAAACTTTAATGAACCCGCAGAGGATTTTACTAGAATAAATCCGGAATTTAACAAAAACGTCGTACTGTCCTACAACAGTTCTATCGCCGACGCTAAAAAATCGGTCGTAAATATCTCCACCACAAAAACCGTCAGCAGCAACGTAGCAGATATGAACGATATGTTTAGCGATCCGTTTTTTAAGGACTTTTTCGGATTTCAGTTTAACATACCTCAAGAAAAACAAAAAAGCAGCTCGCTAGGATCTGGCGTCATCATCTCCTCCGACGGCTACATCGTGACAAATAACCACGTCGTAGAAGATAGCGACGAGATCGTAGTCACGCTGCTAGATAGCGACAAAGAGTACAAGGCTAAAATCATCGGCACCGACCCTAAAACCGACTTAGCCATCATCAAAATAGACGCAAAAGAGCTAAAAGCCATACCATTTGCCGACTCGGCTAAGCTGATGGAGGGCGATATAGTATTTGCCATCGGAAATCCGTTCGGAGTAGGCGGCAGTATCACTCAGGGCATAGTTTCCGGCCTAAATAAAGACAACATCGGTCTAAATCAATACGAAAATTTCATCCAGACAGACGCCTCGATAAACCCGGGTAACTCAGGCGGCGCGCTAGTCGATAGCCGCGGCTATCTAGTGGGCATAAACTCAGCCATACTTAGCCGCAGCGGCGGAAACAACGGCATCGGCTTTGCCATCCCGTCAAATATGACTAAAGATATCGCCAAAAAACTCATCGAAGACGGCAAGATTGAGCGTGGATATATCGGTGTGATGATAGCAAATCTCAACGAAGAGCAAAAAGAGATCTACAAAAACAAAGAAGGCGCGCTCATTAGTAGCGTAGAAAGCGGCCTTCCAGCAGATGTCGCTGGACTAAAGCGAGGCGACCTCGTAATCAAAATCGACGATAAAGAGATCAAAAACGCCAACGATCTAAAAAATCTCATCGGCTCGCTAGCTCCAAACAAAGAAATCACTCTAACCTACGAGCGCTCCGGTAAAATCGAAACCGCCAAGATAAAACTAGCTAACGCAAACGCGAAATCAAGCGCTCCGGCGGCAAAAAACGGTACGGCTATCGAGGGTCTTAGCGTCACGGCGATCGACGACAACGCAAGATATAAATACCGCCTAGCCCCTGATGCTACAGGCATCCTAGTAACAGACGTAAAAGCTGGCTCAAATGCCGAAAAAATCGGCTTTGAAAAAGGCGACATCATCATCCAGATCGCCGAAGAAAATATCAAAAATATGGATGATTTTAACAAAGCCCTAGCAAGCGCAAAAGGCAAAAAGACCCTCGTTTGGGTTAATCGCGGCGGACTTTTCCAAGGTCTTGTTATCAAATAATCCAAGACTAAGGCGCGGGAAACTGCGCCTTTTCTTTTAAATTTTCCAAATTTTACCTCAAATTTTACCCGTCAAATTTGACGCTCCGCCCATTTTTAAATTTGAACCGGTTAAATTCCTAGCTTCAAATTTGAGCGTCTTAGTTTGGTCGAATTTTACCAAGCTTAACAAAAGCGTCCGTCTGCAAGCTGTAAGCGTAGCGTAGCAAAAAGACAAGCCGCTACCGCCATTAAAAATTTAGTCAAAACTCGCTATAATCCCCAAAAGGACATAAAATGATAAAAATTTTGATGATAGAAGACGACCTGGAGCTGGCGGAAATTTTGACCGAATTTTTAGCAAAAAGCGATATGAACGTAACGACGGCAGAGGAGCCGTATATCGGGCTTTCGACGCTAAACGTAGAAAAATTTGACCTCGTGATCCTAGACCTCACGCTGCCAGGACTTGACGGCCTAGAAG
>CAURMS010000194.1:0-3124 GCA_963526085.1 uncultured Campylobacter sp.
TCTTTAGGGTGCGCGAGTACTCTATGGAGTTAGCCCAGCTAGTAACGGGCGGCCGCAAAACCTACGGCAACGTCATCATGGGCGGACTTCGCCGCGACATGACCGATAACGAGATAAAAAAGGGCATCGAGATGATAAACAAGCTCGACGTTCAAATTTCTGAAATTTGGGACGCGGTTATGGACGATAAACGCCAAATCGCGCGCTGGAAAGGCGTGGGCGTGCTAGATAAGCAAGTAGCAAGAGACTTTAGTCCCGTAGGTCCTAATATGCGAGGCTCGGGTCTAAAGCGCGACAACCGCTACGACCACCCTTACGATTTCTTTAAAAATATCGAATTTAAAGTCTACGTAGAGCACGGCGGAGACGTATTTAGCCGCGAAGTCGTTAGATATAACGAGCTAAAAGAGTCCATACATATCATCAGGCAGTGTTTGGAGCTAATGCCTCAAACGCCGATATCAATCGATCCAAAAACAATGATAAAGCCTGAAAATTTCGCCCTCGGACACGTAGAAGCTCCTCGCGGCGAAAACGTCCACTGGATCATGCAAGGCAGCGCGCAAAAGGTTTTCCGCTGGAGATGCCGCGCGGCTACTTATAACAACTGGCCTAGCCTTCGCTATCAGTTCCGCGGAAACAACATTTCAGACGCGGCGCTTATCGTTTGCTCGCTAGATCCGTGCTACTCTTGCACCGACCGCGTTACCGTAGTGGACGTAAATACCAAAAAGAGCAAAATTTTAACCGAAAAAGACCTTAAGAAATTTTGCCAAACGGGCAAAATTAGCAAAAAGGATTTAAGATGATGAAGTTATTTGACGTAACCGAAAAATACGGAAAGGCGACCTACGCCTATCCGTTTGAGCCTTATAAGGTGCCCGAAAATTTTCGCGGGCAGCCGTTTTACACCTACGAGCTTTGCATAGGCTGCGCGGCGTGCGGCGTAGCGTGCCCTAGCAACGCCATAGAACTAAAGATGAACGAAAAACAAGACAAGCTCGTGTGGCAGTTTGACTGCGGACGATGCATATTTTGCGGACGCTGCGACGAGGTTTGTCCAACGGGCGGCGTACGTCTAAGCCAGGGTTTCGAGCTTGCGGTCAAATTTGACAAGAGCGCGCTAATACAGCGCGGCGAACTAGAGATGCAAAAGTGCAAATGCTGCGGCAAACCGTATACGCCGGTTCGCCTCATTAACTATACTTTTTCAAAGCTTAGTACGGCAAATTTGCTCCCGGGCAGGCTAGAGGAAGCTAAAGACTATCTATATATCTGCCCCGAGTGCAAAAAAGCCCAAGCCGTAGAGCGCATAACTAAAGACGTAGAGGAGGGGATAAAATGAGCCTTTATCAAGTTCCCGAAAATATAAAAACGGCAAACGACCTAACCGCAAAGTTAGAACATCTAAAAAATATCAAACGAAGCTTTAGCGTCTACCGCATCGACTGCGGCAGCTGCAACGGCTGCGAGATAGAAATTTTCGCCGCTATTACGCCGATGTGGGATCCGGAGCGCTTCGGATTTAAGCTAGTAGCCAACCCTCGTCATGCGGACATTTTACTCTGCACCGGCCCGGTTACGCGCCAGATGTATTATCCGCTGCTTCGCGCTTACGAGGCCGCACCAGATCCAAAGATCGTGGTGGCCTTTGGCGCATGCGGCAGTACGGGCGGTATCTTTTACGACGCTTATAGCGTTTGGGGCGGTATAGATAAGATTATCCCCGTAGACGTCTATATCCCGGGCTGTCCTCCGCATCCGGCTAGCGTCATCTACGGCCTTGGTATGGCTCTTGGCATCATAGATCAAAAGCTACAAAAAAGAAGCTTCGAACAAGACGACTGTAAAGCTCCCGCCGTAAAAGAGTCTATCATAGGCGATATACTTTTTGAGCGCGATTTGGAAGCCGAGGCAAAAAGGCTAATGAGCTATATCTTCGGTAGGACGCTGTTTGCCAAGTATATGGACGCGGCCAAAACTTCTCCTAATATCCACGACGTAGCGGCTACTAAAAAAGTAATGCTAGAGGCTATCCATAAAGAAGAAGATCCTAGATACGCCGAGTGTATGGGGCTGCTTTACAACGACGTCTATCTAAAATACGCCAAAGCAAAACGCGATACGCAAAATGCCATCGACGTCAAAAAAGAAATTTGGGATAAAAGATGATAAGGGTCTATAAACTCGCCCGCCGCCACATGGACGAAAACGAAAAGATGCCAAAAGAGCTAAAAGATATCAAGCTATTTTCCGTCTGCGTCGGACACGGCGTGGGGACGGTGGACTTTAGCGAAAAAACGCTCGAAATACCGGACGAGGAGTTTGAGCGCATCGTCGCTAGCGGCGGCGAATACGTCAAATTTAAGCTGGGAAATTTAAGCAAGTATTTTGAAGTGGAGATATTTAGGGAGCATGCGGCAAGGCTCATCCCCGAGCTTTGCGAATGCGAGCTAAAAAAAGAGCTTGAAAATCTGCGCGAGGGATATCTGGTGCTTAGGAAGGATTTTTGATGAAATTTAGCTCAAATTCGGCAAACGCTTACGGGTTAAATTTAGCGCACGGAGGGCTTTTAGGATGAAAAAGGCTTTGCTTTGCATCGGCAATCCCATGCGCGGCGACGACGACGTAGGCAACGAAACAGGGCGAATCGTAGAGGCAAATTTGAAAGATTGGCGGGTATTTTACGGACAGGACGTGCCTGAAAACGAGTTTGGCGCGCTTAGAGAATTTGGGCCTGATATCATCGTAGTGGTAGATGCTATGAGCGGGTTTAAAGACGGCGCGATCGAGTTTTTCGATCTTAGTAGCGAGCGCGACTATATCTACTCGACGCATAACTTGCCTACGCCCGTACTTTTAAGCTACCTGCGTAAAATTTGTCCCAAAACGCTATTTTTAGGCATTAGCGTTTTGCTTGAAAACGTGCTTGATTTTAAAGAGGGCTTAAGCGAAAACGCGAAAAAAAGCGCGCAAAAAGCCTTTGAACGTATCTTAGAGATAGATAAAAATTTAAAATAGGAGAAGGACATGTTAAATCCTGCAGAAACCGCGCAAGCGGTGTCAAATTCGATGGAGCATAAGGCGCATTCGCCTTTGCCGACCGTGATCTTCCTAGCGATCA
>CAURMS010000195.1:0-3107 GCA_963526085.1 uncultured Campylobacter sp.
CGGAAAAGCTTATTTCTTTTAGGTTTGCAAAGCCTGATCCGTGCTACACGAAAGAGGCGAATTTTACCCTAAAATACGGTATCCTTCGCGCTCATCAAAATATGAACGCCGTCACGATCGCCTACGACCGCTTGTGCGAGCAGTATACGGGATTTAAGCCGCTTTTTATCATCGAAAACGCTCCGCAATGCGAATACACGAATATGCACGCAAGCTCTAGTTTCGAGACGCTGGACGAGGATGAGTATAACGCGCAAAATCCGGACGCGCGCGATTTTCCCGTTGCGGAGTTTCGTTTGATGCTGGACATCCTAAACGATCCCGAGTATAGGGCTGAAGTGAGCGAATTTTACGGTAAATTTAGCCTAAACTATCCCGATAAATTAAAGGCTTTAGAATACCTAAATACCCGCGATTATAATGCTCTTGACGAGGATATCGACGTGTATCTGTGCCCTTGCAAGCGCAGTACGGACGCCTTTGCGAGAATGATACAGGGGTATTTTGCCAATGATTTTGAACCTGAGCAGACGTACGCGTTTATTTTGATGATGAACGAGCGATTCGGGTTTGAGTTTATCGGTATCGGCGCGACGTTAATGCTATTTTATCGCCGTAAAAATTTAAGCGACGATAAGGCCGAGGAGCTACTGCAAGAGCTGGCTAAAATTTATGATACGCCTTACGAAGCGATCAAAAAAGCCCTGTGGCATAACGCGTTTGGCTCTCGTAAGACGCTCGTGCTTCCTTTTGCAGAAAATATCGAAGACACCGTAGCCGATGAGCTCTAAAGTCGGGGTAAATTTTGCCTCGCAAACTCAAAATTTTAAGCCCAAATCTTAAACATTACAAAATTTTAAAGAAATTTTAGCTACACTCAGCAAATTTTATAAAAAAGGATGCCAAATGAACCCTTCCGAATTTATCTGGATGGATGGAAAATTAGTCAAATGGGAGGACGCCAGAGTCCATGTCCTAACCCACTCGCTTCACTACGCAAACGCCGTATTTGAGGGTACAAGAGCCTATATGACGGATAAAGGCTTAGCGATATTTCGCCTTAGCGATCACACCGCGCGCCTACTAAAATCAGCCAAAATGACGATCCTAAACGTCAAATACACGCAAAAAGAGCTTGAAGACGCGCAGGTCGAGCTACTTCGCGCAAATAAATTTAAATCAAACGTCTATCTACGCCCGATCGTTTACCTAGGCTACGGCGTGATGGGTCTAGCTCACACCAAAGCTCCCGTAAATACGGCAATCGCTGCATGGGAGTGGGGTGCGTATCTAGGCGAAGAGGGGCTTAAAAAAGGCATCCGCGTGAAAATTTCAAGCTTTGCCAAACTAAACGTCGGTGGTCAAATGAGCCGCGCGAAATCAAGCTCGAACTACCTCTGCTCGCAAATGGCAAACTACGAAGCCAAAGAGGCCGGCTACGACGAGGCGCTACTGCTTGATAGTGAGGGCTACATCTCCGAGGGGCCGGGCGAGTGCTTTTTCATCGTGGAAGACGGCGCGCTCATCACTCCTCCAAACGACAGCAGCCTAGCTAGCATCACGCAAGATACCGTCATCAAAATCGCCCGAGATCTAGGCATCGAAGTGCGCAGAGAGCGCATCACTCGCGACCGCGCATACACTGCGGACGAGGCGTTTTTCACGGGTACGGCGGCTGAGGTCACTCCGATAAGCAACATCGACAACCGCGTGATCGGCGCAGGCGAGCGCGGTGCGGTAACTAAACGCTTACAAGACGCGTATTTTGACGTAGTTTACGGACGCAATCCAAAATATGCCTCGATGTTAACTTATATTTAAGGAACGAAATGCCAGCAGATTTGAATGATTATTTTAATAAAAAACGAGGCTCCGGCGGCGGAGACGATAACGGCGGCGAGAGCAAGGGACCAAAAGTAAATTTTAAAACGCCTGATTTTAAAGGATTTGGCAAAATTTCGGCCTTTGCCTACGTCATCATCGCGCTCGTGGCCGTGATCGCACTCACGCAGCCTTTCGTCACGATAAACTCGGGCGAAGTGGGTATCAAGTCAAATTTGGGTAAATACGACCCATCTCCGATGCAACCGGGACTGCATTTCTTTATCCCGTTTTTACAAAAAGTCATCGTAGTCGATACGCGCGTACGCCTCATCAACTACACGTCGGGCGAAGATATGGGCGAAGCGGCGCAAAAGTACGGCGCGCAGGCTCAAGCCGGCATCATACGCAAAAACTCGATCTCTGTTTTGGACGCGAGAAACTTGCCTGTTAGCATCGATATCACCGTGCAGTACCGCCTAAATCCGGAAAATGCGCCTCAAACGATCGCGTCTTGGGGGCTTAGCTGGGAAAACAAGATCGTCGATCCCGTCGTGCGCGACGTCGTGCGTAGTATCGCGGGTAAATACACCGCCGAGGAGCTACCGACGAAGCGAAACGACCTAGCCACGGCTATCGACGAGGGCATCCGCAAGGACATCGACGCGCAGCCAAATAAACCAGTCGAGCTGCTAACCGTGCAGCTTCGCGAGATCATCCTTCCTGAAAAGGTAAAAGAGCAGATCGAGCGCGTACAAATCGCTAAGCAAGAGGCCGAGCGAACCAAGTACGAAGTAGAGCGCGCAAATCAAGAGGCGCTCAAAAAAGCAGCTCTCGCAGAAGGTACGGCAAAAGCCGCTATCATCGAGGCTCAGGGTCGTGCGGACGCCGCTAAGATCGAAGCCGACGCACAGGCCTACGCAAACAAAGAGGTTGCAAAAAGCCTAGATCACAATTTGCTAAATTTAAAGCAGATCGAGACGCAGGCTAAATTTAACGAGGCGTTGCGCGAAAATAAAGACGCGAAGATATTCTTAACGCCTGGTGGAGCGGTGCCGAATATCTGGGTGGACACGAAGGATAAAGAGAAGCAAAGCGCGATAACGCAATAACTTTTGTTTGGAGTGGCTCGCCTTTTTTGCGCTTTGCGGGCGAGCGCTTTTTCGGGGTCGGCTAAATTTAGCGTGGAGGGCTTTACTTCGTTGCTGTTTGTAATCGCAAGCAAAGTCCGGCCTGTCGCTAAATTTACCTAAGTAACTCCAAAATCATCTCGAAACAGGTGTAGT
>CAURMS010000196.1:0-3091 GCA_963526085.1 uncultured Campylobacter sp.
ACCCAGAGCCGTCTGCGTGGCGACTTTGATTAGATGCGTGGCGTTTGGATAGTTTTGCCCGATGAGCCCCTCCTCGTCGGCGCCAGCGACGTTAAAGTAACGCAAAATCGCAAATTTGAAATTTTCATTTGAAGCGGCGTAGTCTTTGATGATCCACTCGCTCATTAGCTTACTTCGGCCGTAGGGATTTATCGGATTTGCCGCGGTTTGCTCATCGACCTCGCCGATCTCGGGCTCGCCGTAAACCGCCGCCGTGGAGCTAAAGATAAATTTATTTACGCCGTACTGCTTGCAATAGGTCAAAATTTTAGCGACATTTGCGGTGTTGTTTAGGTAGTATTTTAGCGGATCTTGCGTGCTTTCAAAAACCTCGATAAATGCGGCAAAATGGATAATCGCATCAAATTTGCCCTCCGCAAAAATCCCGCTTAGATCATCTTCCAAATTTGCCTTTATAAACTTAAATTTACCGATTTTCTCAAGCGCGTCAAGCGCCTTGGTTGCGCCTTTGCAGAGATTATCCACGACCGTTATCTCGTGTCCGCCTTGCTTTAAAAGCGCCTTTAGCACGTGAGAGCCGATGTATCCCGCTCCGCCTGTTATTAAAATTTTCATAGCGATTCCTAATATTGTGATTTACAAATACATTACGTTATACATACTTTGCTAAATTATTTTCCTTTATTGCAAAATTGCCTTTCGCAAGGTATTCCGTCGTTATCGCCGTCGGTTCTTTGAGTGCCGCCGTCCTCGTATCTTCCGCATTTTTTTAGGTACTCTTTTGCTTCTGCGCAACTGCTAAAATGACTGCAATGCGTTTTTTTGTTGCAATCAATCGTAGTGCTGAAAGCAAAACTTGCGATCACTAAGCTGAGTAAAATATATTTCATAATTTTCTCCTTAAAAGATGAGCGATTTTAGATAGCTTCGGTATTATATGGAGATTAAACTTATAGAAAACTTTTGCAGCAATGTACCTGTTAAATTTACCTAAAAGATCGATAGTTGCGTAAAACAAGCGCTTTTTGACACAAACGTTTCAAATAGCAGAAAAAGAATTAAACCAGCTTGACGAGTAATGTTTTGTAAAATACGAAAAAATGCAAGCGTTAAATTCAGCCGCCTTATCGCGCACTTAGCGTAAATTTACGGCACCGACCCCAAAGCGACCAGCGGGCAAATTTGCCCTAAAACAGCCAAATTTAATCCTCTCTAACTCGCAAAAATATCGGAAACCTAGGCAACCCTTTTGCGGTTAAATTTTGATATTTGTAGGTTATTATAGAGCCGATTTTAGGCGGGTTTGCACGATCTTCGTCGCTAAAGCCCGAGCCCACTTTAAATTTGACTCCGTGCGGGATTTTCTCGTCTGGGTTTGAGCCGGCCGTGCTAAGCGCCTTGCAGGTTACCGAGCCCATGAGCCCGGCGTATTTGCCCGTGCCCGCGTTTATAGCAGTTACTTCGCACTCGGCGTCTTTAAATTTTTTATATTTCAGTGCATTTTTGCTTCGTTTTCGCTCGTAGGGTACGTTTGGCTCACGCACGACCGCACCCTCGCCGCCCTTTGTGATGACGGCCTCCGCAAACGATTCAAATTCGGAGCTATCTTTTACTTTTACCTGCTTGATTATCTTTAAATTTTGCCCTGATTGCGGATTTTGCAAGATAAATTTTTCAAGCTCGCTAAGGCGCTCTAAAAGCCCGCCGCTAGCCTCAGGTACGTCAAAAACGTAAAATTTGATCTCGCTCCACGCCACGACGCTGGGCGTTTTATCCATCACTGTTGATTGGATTTTTTCAAATTCGCCCCGCGCAGTGTAAAGCTCGCCGTCAAGCGCAAATGGCGGAAAATACGTGCTCCAGCCCCCTGGCGCGGCTATAATTTTACCGTTTCTAGATAGCAAATTTCGCCCGTCCCAGTAGGCGCGCACGCCGTCTAGTTTCTCGCTAGCTAGCCAGCCGCCGACGTTTTGACCTTTGTATTCGCTAAGCTTTAAAAGCTCAAATTTAGCCTTTTTAGCGGTATCTACACCCGCGCCGCTTATGTTTTCGCCCTGCGCCGCCAAAGCAAAATTTAAAAAGGCGGCCAGCAAGAGCACGAAAAATCTCAAATTTTAACCCCGTAAAACTCGCAGTACCACTCGATAAACCTAGCCACCCCGTCATTTACGCTAGTGTTTGGCTTGTAGTCAAAGTCAGCCACCAAATCGCTCACGTCCGCATAGGTCGCAGGTACGTCGCCAGCTTGAAGCGGGAGGAAGTTTTTCTCTATCTCGCGGCCGATTTTTATCTCGACGGCCTTGATGTAGTCCATGAGCTCGACGGGGCTGTTGTTGCCGATATTATAGACCTTAAACGGCGCGCTAGAGGTGGCGGGATCGGGATGCTTTGCGTCCCACGCGGGATTTGGTTTTGCTGGGTTGTCGATGCATTTTATGATGCCCTTTACGATGTCGTCCACGTAGGTAAAGTCGCGCTTCATCTTGCCGTAGTTAAAGACATCGATTTTCTTGCCTTTTAGCGCGGCATCGACAAATAAAAACAGCGCCATATCAGGGCGTCCCCACGGACCGTAAACGGTGAAAAATCGCAGTCCCGTCGTCGGCACGCCAAAGAGATGCGAGTACGTGTGCGCCATCATTTCGTTGCTTTTTTTAGTCGCGGCGTAGAGGCTGATCGGGTGATTTACGCCTTCGTGCGTGCTAAAGGGCATATTTTCGTTTAGGCCGTAGACTGAGCTAGAGCTTGCATAGACTAAATTTGCGGTTTGGTTGTGGCGGCAGCACTCAAGGATATTCATAAATCCCGTGACGTTGCTGTCGATATAGGCTTGCGGGTTTATTAGCGAGTAGCGAACGCCCGCCTGTGCGGCTAGATTTACGACGCAGTCAAATTTCTCTTTCTCAAAAAGCCTTTTCATCGTCTCGCCGTCGGCTAGATCGGCTTTTATAAATTTTAAATTGGGCTGCGTTTTTGAGGTGGCAAGCTTGCCATAGTCTATCTCGCTCACGTCAAAGCCGGCCGTTTTTAGGCGTGCGAGCTTTAAATTTACGTCGTAGTAGTCGTTTATCACGTCGTATCCGACGACCTC
>CAURMS010000197.1:0-3075 GCA_963526085.1 uncultured Campylobacter sp.
GTAAAGGGGAGAGCGTGACGGCCGTGCCCTCAGAGCAAAATCTAGACGCTAAATTTGAAAGCGGCGAGCAGGACGAGCAAGCGGAAAATTTGACGCCGCAAACGCAAGCGGATATTTTGCAAGCGGCAAGCGACTCGGCTCCGAGCGCGCAAACAAATAGCGACTCGTTACGCGACGAAACCGAGACCTTAAATTTAAACGAGAACGCGGAAAATTTGACGCAAAACTCGCAAACGCAGGCTGGTTTAAATCAGCCGACCGAGCCTAAATTTGCGCCCGATTTTGAGAGTATGCGCGACGACACGCACGATTTTCATGAGGCGTATTCGCTAAAATTTAAGACCGATGGCGGCATCCCGGCGGTAGATCTGGCGTTTTTAGACGACGAACTAAGGCGGCTAGAGAGCCAAAATGCCGTAAAAACAGAGCAAAAACCAAGCAGCGCCGCTAAATTTAACCAAAATAGCACGTCGCAAACGGCTACCTTTGGCGAGCCGCCGTTTGATCCTGACGACGTGAGCGAGATGTTTAGCGAGGCGGCCGAGTATGACGATGGCCTTTTTGAGCGAGATGCTAACGAGCCCGCAAACGCCGATGCAAGGCAAAATTTGGATACGTCAAATTTAAGCGGCGATGAGTTTCAAAGCGAAGCAAATTTTGAAGGCTCGTCCTCAAGCGAAGCAAATTTAAACGCTCAAAATCCTACGTTAAATTTGGCCGCAAAAACCCAAACCGACCCCAAAGCTGCAAAAAATCAAGCGGTTTTAAAAGAAGCCAAACGACTATTTGGAGAGCCTGAAATTTTAGAAATTTGAGGCGTTTAATTTAGCTCGTTAAATTTGCATACCGTTTTGCTATTTTTGGCAGGGTGCGACCGTCAAAGCGTGGAATAACGGGCTAAACGCCGATCAGAAAAAACGCCTTGAGCGCGAATTAAAAATAGGCGTGAGCCTGGGCGAAACTACGCCGATGTTAGCTCAAAGAATATCGCAGGTTTTACAAAAAAACAAACGCGATGCAACGGCGATAGCCTTAACCGGAGCGGGTGCGATAGTAAGCGAAATACGTCAAGCATTTTTTGAGGCAAATGCGGACGTCATAAAATGCTACAAATATCAAGCTACGCTAGATACTCGCACGTCTGAGCTGTGTAGAGCTTACGACGGGCTAACGTGGGATAAAGACTACAAACCTATCGGGCATAACTTCCCGTTTCGTAAACCCCGCGTAAATACTCATTTTAATTGCCGCAGCACCATAATACCCGTAACCAAAAGCTGGGATGAGCTAGGCGCCGAGGGAATGGACGAAGCAAGCGGTCGCACTAGGTCAAGTATGAACGGCTACGTGCCGCAGGATATGACGTTTAACGACTGGCTAAAAACCCAAAGCCGCGAAACGATAGAAAAGACGCTAGGCAAAGGCAGAGTCGAGCTATTTATGCAAGGCAAGATCACTATGCGGGATTTGATAACGCAGCAGGGGCGGAGCGTAAATTTAAGCGATTTAAGCAGTTTGGGCGCTAGGACTAGAGCGAGCAATAAATTAAAAGCTATGTTTGCGGATGTGGATTTTACAAAAGCCGGACACAGACCACCGTTAAAAGAGCCGCTAACGTTATCTACGCTAAGCACCCACGCCGTAAGCAAACTAAAGGCGCAAGGCATAGAAATGGACGGGAAACTAAAGGTAGCAACACAAAGAGAGCTACTGCACGGAATGAGGCTAAAAAAGATAAAAGAAGGCAATGCGTTAAGCGCGGAGCAGTTTTTTGATATGCCGTTAAATTTGACCGAGGATAATTTATATTACGGCAAGGACGAAATGGGCAATGATACGATAAATTTCTTTTGGGAAAGCGATAACGAGTTGTGTTATGCGTATTTTACTAAAAAGGGCATATTGCAAACTTATGGGAAAACGAAAGTGCAGACGATAAAAAGATACAAAGCGATAAAAGGGAGTCGAACCCAATCATAACGAGGCTTACGCCTCCTCCTCTGACCCACTGAGGCATTATCGCTCTGATACTCTTATTATACCATATTTTTACCAAACCAACCCCATTTAAAATTTAAGTTACTATTCTATCAAAGGCTGTGCCTTAAATTTAACTCTTGTGGAGGACGAAATGACGATCGAGGAGCTAGAAAAGCAAGTCAGTGATTTGCAAGCAGAAAAAGAGAGAATGGAAGCCAAAAATAAAGAGCTTTTGGCGGAAGTTAAAAAGGTAAAAGCTAAAAAACGCTGATGATTGCTCATGCCCGAAAAGCGGCGGACAGCAAAAGATAAAAGCAAATTTGAAAAGCCGCGTTAAATTTTGGCGCTCAAATAGCCGTCGCTGGCATAAATTTAAGCGGCGACGGTTTGTAAATTTATAAAATTTAGAGTATTTTAAAGTAGGTCGGCGAGCCGAAACGACTCGCGCAAGGGTTAAATTTATCTAAAAACGCAACTTCACTATTCGTTTAATATCGAAAGAAGCTCTTTGTTATCCTTGGTTTTTAGCATCTTGGCGTATAAAAACTTAAGCGCCTCTACGTCGTCCATCGTCGCGATCGCCGAGCGGATAGCCCAGATCTTTTGCAGTTCGTCTGGTTTTTGTAGTAGTTCTTCTTTTCTGGTGCCTGATTTTAGTACGTTGATGGCCGGGTAGATTCGGCGGTCGGAGATGTTGCGATCAAGGACGATTTCGCTGTTGCCAGTGCCTTTAAACTCCTCAAAAATCACCTCGTCCATACGCGAGCCCGTGTCGATGAGCGCTGTGGCGATGATGGTGAGACTGCCGCCGTGTTCGATGTTTCGCGCCGCGCCGAAAAAGCGCTTAGGCTTATGCAGGGCGTTTGCGTCCACGCCGCCGGTTAGCACCTTGCCGCTTGGCGGAGTTACGGTGTTATACGCGCGCGCTAGGCGGGTGATACTATCTAGCAGGATGATGACGTCCTTGCCCATTTCTACGAGGCGTTTGGCCTTTTCGATGACGAGTTCGGCGACGCGCACGTGGTTCATCGCAGGCAGGTCAAACGTCGAGCTAAACACTTCGCCCTTTACGCAGCGCTGCATGTCGGTGACCTC
>CAURMS010000198.1:0-3072 GCA_963526085.1 uncultured Campylobacter sp.
AAGCCCCAAACAGCCGGTGCAACAAACGTTTGATTTAAGCTAGCGCGTAAATTTGGTATTTGCGCTTTTAATCTAGAGGTTAGCATTAAATTTATGCGGGTTTGGCAGGCCTGCATCAAATTTACGAGCTAAATTTAAGCCCAAAATCTGTAAAATCTCGGCTGATAAATTTGCGTTTTTGCGGCGCCGATAAAGCAGGGCGGCTAAATTTGACTCTCACATTTAACAAAAAACTATCAAAATTTACGCCAAATCTGCAAAAACAAACTGCAAAACGTCAAATTTGGCAAAAGCGGCACGGGAAAGCCCGCTCAAACGAACCTAGGAGAAAAAATGAACGAAACCCTCATAAATATCGGCCTTGCTGCGACGCAGATTTTATTTACATTTGCGCTAGGATTTTATCTCATCACCTGCCTTCAGTGGTTTTCCTACAAGTTCGAGCGCGTGCTGTTTCACTTCACCAGGCCGCTGTGGCACGTGTTTTTCCTTATCGTGCCGATCGTGCTTTTTTACGGGGCGGAGCGATTTTTCTGGATTTATTTTTACTTTGCGCTGGTGCCAAGCCTCGCTCTTTGGCATAAAAAGCTCGATAAAAAGCTGGTTTTTACGCCGAGAGTCAAGCGGTTTTTTGTTATCCTAGTGTTCGCCGTTATCGCTAGCTACGCTGTCTATCTAGCGACGCAGCACCGCGTAAATCTAGGCGTAGTCCTGCCGCTCGTGGCTTCTTTTGCGCTTAGCTTTTTGCTGGAAAAGGCTAAATTTAAGGCTTACGAAAACAGCGCGCGCAAAAAGCTAGCCTCGATGCCGGAGCTCAAAATCATCATGATAACGGCGAGTTTTGGCAAAACCAGCATCAAAAATTTCCTATTTGAGCTGCTTAAAAATGACTTCACCTGCCGTAAAACCCCTCGCAGCGTAAACACGCTAGCAGGTCTCATCCAAGACGTAAACAACGAACTTGCCGCGGGCACGCAGATATACATCGCCGAAGCCGGTGCGCGTCTAAAAGGCGATATAGCACAGATCACGGAGTTTTTGAGCCCGCACATCGCTATCGTCGGCGAGATCGGCGCGCAGCATATCGAGTACTTTAAAACGCTTGAAAATATCCGCGCCACAAAGCTCGAGGCTCTTAGCTCAAAGCGCCTAGAAAAGGCTTTCGTACATAGCAGCACGCAGGCAAACGAGGGCGAGAAGATAGAAATTTACGACAAAGATCTAAGCGGCGTTGAGGCGAGCCTGGATGGGGTTAAATTTAAGCTTGGCGAGAAGGAATTCGCTTCGCCGCTACTTGGTAAATTTAACACCGCAAACCTAGCCGTCTGCGTCAAAACCGCGCTATATCTAGGACTAGACGAAGCCAGGATCGCCGCGGCTCTAGCACGTCTAAAAAACGTCGAGCATAGACTCGAGCGCATCGATGCTGGTGGCAAAATCATCATCGACGACGGCTTTAACGGTAACTTTAACGGTATGAGCGCGAGCTACGAGCTGGTCGCCAGCTACGAGGGACGCAAGGTGCTCGTGACGCCCGGCATCATGGAGAGCAGCGACGAGGAGAACGAAAAGCTAAGCAAAATCATCAACAAAACCTTTGATATCGTTATGCTAACAAGCTCGCTAAACGCCGCCGCACTGCTAAAGCACCTAAGTAGGCCAAAAGTCATCGTTATCAAGGATAAATCAAAAATGCAAGAAGCCCTGGCGCAAAACACCAAAGCGGGCGATCTGATCCTTTTCTCAAACGATGCGCCGAGCTTTATGTAGGGGCAAATTCGGTTTGGACGGCGCAGTCAAATTTAGCGGCGCCACTTCTAGCTACTCAAATTTGATTTGAGATTTTATCCGCTCACGTCGGCGGAGATTGATTTAAAAAATGCATTTTCAAGGTACGGGTTATGCCAAGCGCCGATTTCCGCAGATGAAAGATAAAATAGGGCGGCTAAATTTAAACGACTTTAAATTTCACATCGGTCAAATTTGAAATTAAATTTAAATCCCCGCGCTCGCCATCCCGGCCTCGATCAAAAACTGGCTGGGCTGGTAGTTTATCTTTTTGATTTTGTCGTATTTGGCGTAGCTTAAAATCAGCTCGTCGCGCGCGCGAGTGACCGCGACGTAAAAGAGACGCCGCTCCTCCTCGAGCGAGCCGCCCATGCTCATGAGTTTTAGGTTTGGGAAGCGATTTTGCGCGAGATCGACTACGAAAACGAGGTCAAACTCAAGCCCCTTTGAGGCGTGGACGCTTAGCAAATTTACACCTTCGCCGCTGCTCATCTCGCTGCTGCCCAGAGTGATAAAGTTATAAAATTTCTCCGCCTCCGAGTAGTTTTTGGCTAGTTCGCCCAGCACCTCGAGCTTGCCCGCGATGCGCTCTAGGGCCTCTTTTTTTAGCGTTTCGTCGACGTTGCCGTTTTTTTGTGTGGCGCGCTTGGTCGCGAGATTGTCGGCGATGAGGGCATAAATTTTGCTATTTTTGAGATCCTCTATCAGCGAGGTCGGGCGCGAGTGGCGTTTGGTGGCGTTTAAAAAATTATAAATTTCGTACAAAAACTGCCCGCCACTCTCGCTTAGTTTTTGCATTTTTAGCACGGGGTGTGCGAAAAATTTCTCGCTAAAGTTAAATTTAGCAAAGCGCGACTTCTCTCCGACCTCGTCAAGCTCGTCAAAAAGCCCTAGCTGGTAGTTTTTGGTCTTTTTAGCAAAGGCCTCCATGCTCTCATCAGGCTGCAAAAATCCGCGCACGACATCGCCGTGTCCAATCTTGCTCAGCACTTCAAAAATCTCCTTGCTAAGCGCTGCACCGACGCCTTTTGCGTATTCGCATACGTGGATAAAGGCCATAATGTCCTTTGGGTTTATGAGGATGCCTAGTAGATCCATCGCGGCGCGCACCTCGCGGCTCTCAAAAAAGCTCACGCCGCCCTTGCGCTTGGAGCCGATGCCTAGCTCTCGCAGCGCGACTTCTAGGCCATCGGCGCTCGAGTTGTTGCGAAAGATGATGGCGATGTTTTCTTTTTTGTATTTTGAAACGGCGATGATCTGCGCGATGTTTGCGTACTGGTCGAA
>CAURMS010000199.1:0-3049 GCA_963526085.1 uncultured Campylobacter sp.
ACTATTTTCAGGATAAAATCGATGAATTGGAGAAAGAATGCGCGGGAATAAGGCGATTTTAAAATTTATATTGGCGGCCTTGCTTGTTTGTTTTGCTACCGCCAAAGACGGTTTTGACGAGAATTTATACGTTATTAAGGCGCTTTTGGCGGTCGAAAACGCTAATCACGACGAGGCGACCGAGCTTTACGAACAGCTTTACGAAAAAACCAAAAATACCGACTATCTAAAAGAGGCGCTCAGACTCGCGTTTTTTTCTAAAAACGTAAATTTTAAAAGCATTTTAGCGCTCAGCCAAAAGGTGCTAAAAGACGACGTGGACGTGCTTCGCATACAGGGCGCAAATTTGATGAGCGAAAATAAACTAGACGAAGCCGCAAAGATAATGCAAGAGCTAGTCAAAAAAGAGGACATCTCTAAAAATCACGTCATGCTCTCTGCCGTCTACTCGATGCAAAACGACAACAAAGCCGCTCTAGGCGAGCTAGAGCGCGCATACGAGCTAGATAGAAGCGTGGAAAATCTACTGCGAATAGTCGATCTTTTATATAACAAAATGAACGATAAAAAAGAGGCGATCAGGCAGCTAGAGAGCTCGCGGCGTATCGACGGCTGCGAGGTAGAGACCTGCACGGCGCTAGTGGATATCTATGCGCAGGATGGCCGCTACTCTGATATGATCGATGTTTACGAGAGTCTTTATGAAGCGACGAAAGAAAAGATATATCTAGAAAAAGCGCTCGGCGTCTATGTCTATCAAAAAAATTACGACGCGGCGATCAAATTTTTGCAAAAATACTCATATAACGACGATGCGCTGATGGATCTTTACGCCGCGACCGGTGATTTTTCTAAAGCATATAAAAAGGCGCAGGAGGCCTTTGATAAGAGCTTTAATCTCGAATATCAAGCCAAGATGGCGATATATCAGTACGAAAGAGATACGGATAAACAAACCAAAAAGATAGATAAAGATAGCCTCAAACAAGTGATCGCCAACTTTGAAAAATCGGCCGTAAAGCTAAATAATGCACTATATCTAAACTACTACGGCTACCTACTCATAGATCACGATATAGACGCGAAAAAGGGCATAGAGCTAGTAAATAAAGCCCTAGAGCTAGAGCCTGGGTCGGTGTTTTATCTAGACTCGCTGGCGTGGGGATACTATAAGCTAGGCGAGTGCAAAAAGGCCGACGAGATAATGCAACAAGTCCTGCACAACGAGGAATTTGTAAATTCGCCCGAGGGTAAAGAGCATATAAAAGCTATCAAAGAATGCCTAAAAAAGAGTAAAAGATGATACTAGATCAGATAATCGAACGAACTAAAGAGGACTTGGCGCTGCGAAAATCTCAAACGCCTTTTGAAAAGCTACAAGAGCTCGCGGCGAAAAATCCACGCGAGATAAAAGACGTGGTAAAAGCGCTAAAAAGTAGTGCTAACGAGCCGTATCGCATCATCGCCGAGGTTAAAAAAGCAAGCCCTAGCAAGGGGCTGATAAGGCCAAATTTTGCGCCCGTAGAGATAGCTAAAGAGTATGAAAAAGGCGGAGCAAACGCTATCTCGGTTCTAACCGAGCCGCATTTTTTTAAAGGAAATTTGGAGTATCTGGCGGCCATAAGACGCGAAAGCTCGCTGCCGCTACTTCGCAAGGATTTTATCGTAGACGAGTATCAAATTTTAGAAGCCCTCGTTTACGGAGCCGATTTTATCCTGCTTATCGCAAAGGCTCTTGGCGCCGATGAGTTAAAGAGGCTACTTGATTACGCGCGTTCTTTGGGGCTTGAGGCCTTGGTTGAGACGCACGACGAAGAGGATGTGGAAAAGTCAAATTTCGCATGCGCAAAGATAGTCGGCGTAAATCACCGAAATTTAAGCACGTTTGAGATGGATATGAGCCTTTGCGAGAAGCTATTTTCTAAAATCAAAAACGCAAGCGTCATCGTCGCAGAAAGTGGCATCTATGAGTACTCGCAGCTAAAAGAGCTTCACGCGCAAGGAGCCGACGCTTTTTTGATAGGCGAGCATTTTATGAGGCAAGAGGACTTGGCAAAAGCCGTTAAAACCGTAAAGGAGGGCTGATATGGAGCACATTTGCGCGCCGTGGAGGAGCGAATATTTTAGTAAAAAGGAGCAGGGTTGCGTCTTTTGTAACGTCGTAAATCACCCAGAAAAAGACGCGCAGACGGGCGTTTTGTTTCGCGCAAAGCGGTGTTTTGGGATCATGAATCTCTACCCGTATACGCCTGGGCATTTTATGGTGATACCTTACGTGCACACCGATAATATCGAAAGCCTAGACGAGCAGACGTGGTCGGAGATGAGCGCCTACGTGCGTGAGGGCGTGAAAATTTTAAAGCGCGAGCTAAATGCGGCTGGCGTAAACATCGGGATGAATCTGGGCAAAGCAGGGGGTGCGGGTATCGCAGAGCACGTGCACTATCACCTAGTGCCGCGCTGGAGCGGCGATACGAACTTTATCACCTCCATCGCCGAGGTACGTGTAAACGGCGTGCCTTTTACTCCGCTTTACGAGAAGCTAAAAGCCGCGTTTGCGGACGTTTGCTTTAACGAGCGGTAAATTTATTTTTACCAAATTATTTTTTGGTAGAATTATCAAAACTAAAAGATATTAAGGTATACGATGAGATTTATTTTGCCGATATTTTTGTCGTTTTCTTTTGTTTTTGCTAGCTTTAGCTGCGATGACGCTTTGGTTGATAAGCAGCGATTTTTCTCGCAAAATTTAACCTTTTCGGGAGAATTTGAGCCAAACTGCAACGACTCTATCTTGGGGCTAAAAGAGGCTCAAATTTTACTTTCGGCCGCTCAAAAGATCCGCGCCGAGAGCCTTGCTTGCGTCGGAAATTTGGCGACTAAGAATTTAAATGAGTTTAAATTTAAGATCCTAAAAGCCTCCTATGCACCTGAAATTTACGCAAAAGAGCTAGAAAGTCCCGACGAATACGAAAAACTAGTAGCGCAAAACAGAGCCAGACTTCGCTACTGGGGGCATCAAAGCCTAAGTAATTTCACGGTTTTTAAG
>CAURMS010000200.1:0-3034 GCA_963526085.1 uncultured Campylobacter sp.
CTATCATCCTTGCTAAAGCCCAGTGTCGGCGCCTCTTTTGAGCCCAAATTTGAGCTCATTATGATGACGGCGTTGCGAAAATCGCTCTTTGCGCCCGTATTATCCGTGAGGCTCGCGCTGTCGAAAATTTGCAAAAAGACGTTTATCATCTCGTCGCTTGCCTTTTCGATCTCATCAAACAAAATCACGCTATAAGGGTGCTTTTTGACTGCATTCGTGAGTATGCCGCCTTCTTCAAAGCCCACATATCCTGGAGGTGCGCCGATGAGACGCGAGACGCTGTGCTTTTCCATGTATTCGCTCATATCAAATCGCTCGAAATGCACACCCAAATTTCGCGCTAGAGCTGCGCTTAGCTCGCTTTTGCCTACGCCACTTGAGCCTGTAAATAAAAACACGCCGACTGGCGCGTTTGGCTGCTTTAGTCCCGCATACGAGCGCTTGATCGCCGCCACTAGCGTATCTATAGCTTCGTCTTGACCGAAGATTTCAGACTTTAGCCTTTGGGCTAGGTTTTTCAAATTTGCCGCAGCGTCAGATTTTAGATTGGTATCGGGGATATTTGCCATCTTGCTCAAAACCGCGCTTAGATCGGACATTTTTACGGTTTTGCTTCTGTTTTGCAGGGCTAGAGCCGCGCCGACCTCGTCGATTAGATCGATGGCGCTATCTGGCAAAAATCTATCGTTTAGATATTTTTTGGCTAGCTCCACGCTTTTAGCTAAAATTTCGTCGCTAAATTTGACGCCGTGAAAGCTCTCGTATTTGGCGCGAAGCCCTTTTAGTATCTCGACGCTCTCGTCAGCGCTAGGCTCTACGACGTCGATTTTAGCAAATCGGCGCGAGAGGGCTTTTTCTTTTTCAAAAAAGCTGCGATACTCCGCGTACGTCGTCGCTCCGATACAGCGAAGCGAGCCGTTTGCGAGAGCCGGTTTTAGTAAATTTGACATATCAAGCCCGCCGCCGTTTGTAGCTCCCGCGCCCACGATAGTGTGTATCTCGTCGATAAAAACTATCGCGTCCTCCTGCTCGGCCACCTCGTCCATCACGTCTTTTAGGCGTTTTTCAAAGTCGCCGCGGTACTTCGTGCCAGCTATCATCGCGCCGATATCTAGTGCGAAAATTTGCGCCTGTTTTAGCCGCTGCGGCACTTCGCCGCTTACGATTTTTAGCGCGAGCCCCTCGACTACGGCTGTTTTGCCCACGCCCGCTTCGCCCACTAGGATTGGATTATTTTTCTTGCGGCGGCTTAGCGTTTGCATTAGCCTTGCTAGCTCGTTTTCGCGCCCGATGATCGGATCGATTTTACCCTCGGCGGCTAGTTTGGTTAAATTTGACGAGTATTTGGCAAGGTTTTGGAAGTTTTTAGCGCGAGTCTGCTTGTCGTCTTTTGCGTGTTGTTTTATCTTTTGCGGATCGACGTCGTAAAATTCTAAAATTTTAGCCCCGTACGTGTCGCCTCTGGCCGCGATTTTAAAGAGCAAATCCCTGATACCGACGTTTTTATCCTTTAGCTCAGTGTTTAGCTCTTTAAAAATTTGTTCCAAAAGCACCGTCATGCGCGGCTGTTTGTGGTGCGGGACTTGCTCGTTGGTTTGCAGTAGATAGTTTTTTAGGTCGCTTTTTAGCCCCTCGACGTCGGTTAGACCCGCGTCAGCTAGGATATCTCTAGTCTCTTCGTTTAAATTTACCAGCACGAAAAGTACGTGCTCGCTGGTTAGATACTCGTGAAAATTCGAGTAGGCAAACTGCCCGGCCTTTTCCAAAAGATAGCTAAAATCCGAGTCAAACATCATTTCCTCCTCTTTGCGCCTTTTGCGCGCCCGTTTTGCGGGCTATTCTTCCTCGACGACGGCCTTTAGCGGATAGCCCGCTGCGGCTGCGGCTTTTAGCGTTTGGTTTTGTTTGGTTTGGGCGATCTCTTTAGTGTAGATGCCGGCCACTCCGCTGCCTTCGTTGTGGATTTTTAACATCACGGTTACCGCGCTTTGGGTTGTGTGGTGAAAAATCTCGACAAGCACGCTCACGACAAAATCCATACTCGTAACGTCGTCGTTTAGTAAAATAACCTTAAATTTACGCGGAAATTCCGGTTTTTCCTTTACGTCTATGCCGTGCTCCCGCTCGGTGGCGGTTTTAGCGGGCATTTTTTATTCTTTCAAAATCCTTCGTCATCGCGTCTAGATGGATGCCGCCTAGGTAGTATTTCACGCCGAATTTTCCGCTATCTACGTCGGTTAGCTCCTGATATACGCCGCCTTTTAGTACCATTTTTATCGGCACGCTCTCAAGCCGCTCGTATTTTATATCCTCTAAAATTTGCGCGGCAAGCCTGTCGTTGATTTTAGCGTCGTTTGAGATAAAGTAAAAGGCGTTGTATTTTTGCGCGAAATTTTCCACGACGTATTCGTTCGTGACGTTTTCAAAGTGCGTTAGCCCCACTATCGTAAAGTCGTTTAGATTATCGATCTGAAATTTGGTTAGATCAGGCGCTTCTTTTTGACACGGCGGACAAAACGTGCCGAATATATCAAACATTAAAATTTTATCTTCCTCGCCCTTGATGACAAAGCCGCCCTCGACGCGCTTTAGCGTGAGGTCTTTGCCAAATACGCTCTTTAGCGCGATCTCCTCGCCCGTTTTATAGCCTTCTATCTTTGCGGGAGCCTTTGCCGTCTCGTCCTCGCCGCAGCCTGCTAGAAATATCGCGCAGGCCAAAGCCGCAAAAATCGCCTTCATGGTTTTTTTCATATTATTTTCCTTGTTTTGATCTTAGCTCGGTTATGCTTTCGCCGCCAAATCCGTAGTCGTCGGTACTAACTTCCTCTATCACGACGACGGTTCTGCTCGCGTCGCGCTTTAGCGTATCGCCCAGCAGCTTTGTTACGCCTGCTATGAGCGCGCGCTTTTGCTCGGCGCTTACGGCCTCTTTTTCTTTTGTGATTTTTATATTTACGTAGGGCACCGGCTTTCATTAAACGTATTTTTTCATCGCCGCACGCGCTTCTTTGTCGGCTTCTTTGCGTTTTATCGT
>CAURMS010000201.1:0-3033 GCA_963526085.1 uncultured Campylobacter sp.
CGAAGAGGTGAAAAGACGAATCCTGCTAGGCACTTTCGTGCTTAGTAGCGGCTATTACGACGCGTATTACATCAAAGCGCAAAAAGCTCGAGCCTACGCTAAAGCTAAATACGAGCGGATTTTGAGCGAATGCGACCTTATTTTTATGCCCGTCGCCCCTCGCACGGCGTATAAATTCGGCGATCTAAAAGATCCGCTAGAGGCCTATTTATCGGATATTTACACGATCAGCGTAAATTTAGCCGGCTTACCCGCCATCTCGGTTCCTGTAGCCAAGGACGCGGACGGACTAAACGTCTCGGCTCAGCTCATCGCAAAGGCGTGGGACGAAAAAACGCTGCTAGAAGGCGCGCTCAGTTTAGAAAACTCTATAAAAGGATAAACGCATGAAGATAGTTACGAAGGCTCTCACCTTTGACGACGTTTTGCTCGTCCCGCAGTACTCCGAAATTTTGCCTAAACAAGTAGACATAAAAACGCACTTTAGCAGAAACGTGGAGCTAAATATCCCGATCGTATCGGCTGCGATGGACACCGTCACCGAGCACCGCGCGGCGATCATGTTGGCGCGTCTGGGCGGTATCGGCGTCATACATAAAAACATGGACATACAAAGCCAGGTCAAAGAGGTCCGCCGCGTGAAAAAAAGCGAAAGCGGCGTGATCATCGATCCTATCTCCATCTCGCCAAACGCTAGCGTGGGCTCGGCGCTTGATATGATGGCGGATCTGCATATCTCTGGCGTTCCCGTCGTGGATGAGGAAAATAAACTAATAGGAATCCTAACCAACCGCGATTTGAGATTTGAAAACGACAGAAACGTCCTCGTAAAAGACAGGATGACTAAAGCCCCGCTAATAACCGCTCCAAAGGGCTGCACGCTAGACGATGCGGAGAAAATTTTCTCTCAAAACCGCGTAGAAAAACTACCTATCGTCGATAAAGACGGCCACCTAGAAGGCCTCATAACCATAAAAGATCTAAAAAAACGCAAAGAGTATCCAAACGCAAATAAAGACGCATACGGCAGACTCCGCGTAGCCGCAGCCATCGGCGTAGGTCAAATGGACAGAGCAAAAGCCCTAGCAGAAGCCGGCGTAGACGTCATCGTCATAGACTCCGCTCATGGCCACTCAAAAGGCGTACTAGATACGCTAAGACAGGTTAAAGCCGAGCTAAAAGTGGACGTCGTCGCGGGAAATATCGCAAATCCTGCCGCCGTCAAAGACCTAGCAGAAGCCGGCGCAGACGGCATCAAGGTAGGCATAGGACCTGGCTCTATCTGCACAACTCGCGTGGTAGCGGGCGTTGGCGTACCTCAAATTTTCGCCGTCGATAGCTGCTCGGCCGAAGCTGCAAAATACGGTATCCCGGTCATCGCAGACGGCGGACTAAAGTACTCGGGCGACGTGGCTAAAGCCCTAGCCGCAGGCGCCAGCTGCGTGATGGCGGGTAGCTTACTAGCTGGCTGCGAGGAGACTCCGGGCGAGGTGATAACTTTCCAAGGACGCCAGTACAAAGTCTACCGCGGCATGGGCAGCATCGGCGCGATGACGAAAGGCAGCAGCGATAGATATTTCCAAGAAGGCACCGCACAAGATAAACTCGTACCAGAAGGCATCGAGGGCCGCGTACCGTTTGCCGGCAGCATAAAAGAAGTCGTACATCAGCTAGTTGGCGGCCTACGAAGCGCGATGGGCTACATGGGTTCAAAAGATATCAAAACCCTTCAGGAAAAAGCCCAGTTCGTTGAGATCACGAGCGCTGGACTAAAAGAGAGCCACGTTCACGACGTCGTCATCACGCAAGAAGCCCCTAACTACAAAGTCAATTAGTGCTAAATTTAAAAACCGGCAAGGTAAAATTTAATGAGCCGCTCTATCTGGAAAGCGGCCGAATTTTACCCGAATTTGAGCTAGCTTACGAAACATACGGCGAGCTAAACCAAGATAAAAGCAATGTCATCGTCGTCTGCCACGCGCTAACGGGCAGCCACCACGCCGCAGGCAGATATGAAAACGAGCAGAAATTCGGCTGGTGGGACGCGCTAGTGGGCGATGGTAAAGGTATAGATACGAGCAAATTTTTCGTCATCTGCGTAAATATCCTCGGCTCAAATTTCGGCTCGACAAATCCTCTCAGTATCGAAAAAAGTACGGGCAAGCAGTATCGTTTGCGCTTTCCGGTGCTAACCATCAGCGACGTCGTAAAGGCGCAGGTGAGGCTTTTTGAGCACTTAGGCATAGAGCGCGCGCATGCGGTCGTGGGCGGCAGCCTAGGCGGTATGCAGGCGCTTTGTTTTGCGATCGAGTTTCCAAATTTCGCCAAAAACGTCATCATCCTAGCCAGCACCTATCAGAGCAAGGCCTGGGCGATCGCGTTTAACAAAATCGCGATCGAGGGCATCCTGCGCGATCCAGGGTTCAAAGACGGCCAATACGACGAAAACAACATCGCCGCGCAGGGGCTAACCGGCATGGCGCTAGGACGTATGGCGGGACACATCAGCTTTCTCTCGCCTAGCTCCATGGACTCTAAATTTGGCCGCAACTATGTAGAAACCGACGGTCTTTACGAGCTTACGGGGCGGTTTCAGGTCGATCGATATATGGAGTACAACGGCCACGGCTTTCCAAAGCGCTTTGATCCGCTGAGCTACCTTTATATCGTAAAGATGATGAATATCTTTGACTGTACGCGCCACTACGACGACCTCGCGCATGCCCTTTTGCCTATTTGCGCCAAGGTTACGCTTATAGCATTTAGCGGCGATATGCTGTTTCCGCCAAGCTGTATGCGGCAGATGCACGAGACGCTGCACAGCATCGGCAAGGCGTGCGATTATCACGAGATAGACAGCGACTACGGCCACGACGCGTTTTTGGTCGAAGTAGATAAATTTGAAAAAATCATAAAAAAGGTTTTAGATGAGTGAAAATTTAAGCGAGGATTTTGAGAGCAAACTCACCAAAGCAAATGAAATCTTAAAACAGCTAGGCGATGAAAATTTAAGTTTGGAGCAAAGCGTCAAGC
>CAURMS010000202.1:0-3028 GCA_963526085.1 uncultured Campylobacter sp.
GTGCTCATGGGCGTGGATAAGAGCGGATACCGCTTAGTCACAAACTGCGGCGAAAACGGCGGCCAAGAGGTCATGCACCTGCACTTTCACCTACTAGCCGGAGCAAAGCTGGGCTGGGTAGATACCGCGACCGATCCGCAAAGTACGTTTTAAATTTTAAATTTACGCTCGAAACTTGAGCGTAAATTTGACTCTGCAAACTCGTTAAATTTGGTAAAATTTGAAACGAGTTTGCGAGGCTTTGTTTAAAATCTTAAAGCCTAATTTGAGCTTTAAGATTTTATTTTTTTGAATTTTCAATTTCCATAAATTATTTATCTTGCTCTATTAAATTTTCATACTTATATCTTAAACGTAAACTAGCTATACAATAAACAGCAGGAACCGTAACCCTATAAGCTGGACTCGCTATATCAAATATAGTCCAAATGCCCATAGCTACGGCAACCGGCGTAGATGCTATTATTTTTGTAGTTTTTACGATTAAAGCGTTTGTTGATAGCGATAATCCGCCAAAAATCAATCCAAAAGTAGCATTCCATACAAAATTAACTATCTTAAGAATAATTTTATAAGATGTAAAGCCCCCTTTTTGGATTGCTTGTCTGACAGACATTATGACTACATCCGTTGTTATGTTTGTGCTATTTTTTGACTCTAATCCCAAATCACTCAAAAAGGCAGCCCGTTCCCCTTCGCTTAATTTTTCAAGCTTTACTCTAAGCCCTTCCTCGATTAGCATGAATTCTACTTCGTCGATAGGTAAACTTTTATAATACTGAATATTTTTCATCTTTAATTTTTTACAAACATCTAGTAAAATTTCCCTATAAAGCACCCCATGTCCTCGGAATATATTAAATATCGTATTTCCTCCAAAGCCATGTATTTCATTGATGATTTCATCAACATATTTACCATGCTTAGGATTATGAGCTTTATATTTCTCATTGATAGTTAGTGTTTCACTTATCGGATCGGTCAAAATTTTAACCAAAGGCACCAAGTCCTCATCGCTAATTTGCCTCAAAAAGTCCAAATCAGCGTCATACAGCTTACCCATTACTTTCTCCTTTAAATTAAAGTGCAAAATACTACCTGATTTAGACTTAATTACATATAAATAATAAGGAATAATTTCTTAATAACTATATATAATAAGTAATTATTCCTTAGTTGATAAGTCAGCCTATTTTATTGAAAATTCCCGACAAAAAGGCTAAAAATGGGAAATAATCTATCAAAAAGAGATATTGCGGGGATTTTAAATATAGATACGAAAACGCTTTATAACTGGAAGAAAAACAAGCCTGAACTCTACCGTATCGTTATGCTAGGGTTTAAATTCGACGAGCTCTTAAAACAAGCCGAAAATAACTTGGACGAGCTTCAAAAAATCGCAGAAGAAAATCAAAATTTTAGATTGAAGTGAGGATTGGAGCCGTATTTTACGCGATAAATTCGGCAAGGGATCGGCATTAAAATTTAGTAAAAAATGCGGCGCCAAATTACGCCAAATCCCATAAAATTTGATGTCGTTAAAAAGATAAATCAATTTAACCGCCCTGCAAAACTCGCCTTAAATTTTAGCGGAAATTTAAATTTGACTCGACAAACCTACTTTTAAATCCATTCGAATTTGCATCGATCCGCCTTAAAAAGCAGGCGCTAAAATACCCGACAAAAATAAATAATACTCAGCAGGCATATTGAAAATATACAAATTTCGCATAATCTGCCGATTTTGATAAATTTAACCGCCGCCGACCTTTCACCGAGGCGATTAAATCTCATTATTTCCTAGCCGCTCTAACCGCATCTAAAAGCATCTCAAAGCCGACTTTACTCGAGTTTTCCACGTCTTTTAGTATTTCCACCCCGGCGGCGTTATCCTTGCTACTATCTGCGAAAATTTTGATCGCCTTTTCGAGTCCGTTATGCACGTTTTCATGGTGACGCGAGATATCTTGTACAGTTTTTGCGTCTTTTACGATATTTTTGACCTTCTCGCCAAACCACTTACCAAATCTGCAGCGCCCGGCCTCAGGCATGCTTTCAAATTCGCCGTGAAGCGCAGCTCTGTAGCCATTTAGTTTCATATTTATATGGTCGATCTTACCGTTACTGACGTTAACTTCGTTCGTTAAATTTAATGTTTGATTTAAGATGTTTTGCGTATTTTCGTTTACGCTTGCGATAGTGCCTTGAAAATCGCTCAAAACGCGCATCACGTCGCCCGAAATTTGGGAAAAATTCTCGCTCATTCCTATCATCGTATTTGAGCTTTGTTTTAGTCCGTTTATATTTACCTCGACTTCTAGAGTGGCTTTTTGCGTGCGTTCGGCGAGCTTTCGCACCTCATCGGCCACCACGGCGAATCCGCGTCCGTGTTCGCCCGCGCGCGCGGCTTCGATAGCTGCGTTTAGGGCTAGTAAATTCGTCTGATCCGAGATATCCTTGATCAAATTTATAATCTCCACGATCGACATCACGCTGTTATTTAGCGACGAGGCGTCGTTTTGCAGGTCGCCGCTCATTTGTTGGACGTTTTCCATAGAGCTAACGATAAAGCTCGTCTGCTCACGCAGTTCGCCCGTCTTGGCGAAGGTTAGATTATTTAGCTCGTTTATATTTTCAAGCATTTTTAAATTTTCTTCCATCGTACCCTGCAAGAAATTCATGCCGTCGGCATAGCTAGCCAGCAGTAGTTTCACCGTCTCCGGTTGGGGCTTTGGCGTAGTTTCTTCGCTTACCGCGCTTGATTTTACGGCCTCTAGCTCGCTTTGTAGTCTTTCGACCTGTGCTTTTAGGCTTTCGTTTTCTTGCTCTAAAGCAGCATTTTTGCTTTCTAGCTCTTTTTTATATCCGCCTCCAAACATCTTTCCCTCCTTAATTTTTCTATAATTATATTAAAAATTTCATCTTTAAGCGATAAATTTTAAAATTTATTTATTTTTCAGCCACTCGTTTAAAATTGCAATCTGCGCAGCAACGCTCTCATTTGCCGTGCCTCCTTGCGACTTGCGCG
>CAURMS010000203.1:0-2998 GCA_963526085.1 uncultured Campylobacter sp.
GGCTGTAGCCGAGCTTTTTTAGCTCGCTAGCGATCTTTGCCGTCGTAAAAAACGTAAAAAATCCAGTCTCGGGATGAGAGTGAAAAAACCGCCTATTTTTCACCATTTCATCTTTTAGCGCTTCTACTTTTGCTGCTACCTCGTCCATTTTTTGCTCCTTAAATTTGGAATTTTTATTATTTTTCTTAAAGATATATTATACATCAAGATTAATTTTAAAAGCTTAAATTTGAATGGAATAATGAAAAATTTGACTCTGATTTTTGTAAGGCTACCTTGCTTGGTGGAAATTTGTCTAGGGCTGTTTTTTAAACCCCGATTTGCATAAAAGCGGTGCGGGTTTAGCGAGCTAGGCAGTAAAATTTGGGCGTTAAATTTAAGTTCAAATTTAAAATACACGTCAAATTTGAACTTAAATTTACAAAACGAGACAAAGAGGCAAATTTGACTTCAGCCGCCGCACACTCCGACTAACCGCAAAATAAACTCCGAGCAAAAGCTCAAATTTGCCCTACAGTTAGCCTATTTTAAGCTATTTTTTAGTTTCATTATTCGCTCGTAGGATTCCTCGATGCGCTCTTTTGGTATCTGCTTGGCGCCCACCGCGTCCACGACTAGCTGCGTGACGAGCTCTGCGGTCCTGCGTCCGTCTATCTTGTAGTCGCTAAAGAGCATCACGTCGCCGCCTGCGTTGATAAAGTTTATCACTCTTTCTTGCAGCGTAAAGTCCTTTAGTCCGCCCATGAGCATGTCGTCGCTGATGACTACGCCGTCAAATTTTAGCTCGCCGCGTAGCAAGCCGTCGATGATCGCTGGCGAGAGCGAGGCCGGCAGCTCGGAGTCGCGCTGCATGAGGTAGATGTGTCCGACCATTATCATCTTGGCTTCGTTTTTGCGAACTGCGTCAAAATACGGCTTGAGCTCGGTATAGTCGAATTTTTCGATCACGACCTTGGCAGTGTGACTGTCGGCCTCGACATTGCCGTGCCCCGGAAAATGCTTCATCGCAGCTATCACGCCGCGAGCTTGCGAGGCCTTCATAAACTCGCTCGCATACAGCGAAACCTCGTCTATATCGGCGCTAAACGCTCTGCCGCGCGAGCCGATGATGGTGGATTTTGGGTTTAGCACGTCGGCCACGGGAGCGAAATTTACGTTTACGCCGACGTCTTTTAGCTGCTGCGCCATCTTAGCGTAAAGCTCGCCAGCAGCGGCTAGATCGAGGGTTTTTGCTACTTTTTGCGCCGAGATAAAGGTCTCAAAGCCTTCTTTATCCTTAAATCTCGTGATCTGCCCGCCCTCCTCATCGATAGCGATAAAAATGCCTTTTTGCGCCTCTTTAAATGCGCTTGTTAGCGCCGTGAGATTTTTTTTGTCCGAGATATTTTTACCGAGCAGCATTACGCCACCAAAACGCTGATATTTGGCCTCAGAGACGGCTTCTTTGGCAGTTTTGGGGTCAGAGCCGTTGAAGCCGACCATTATCATTTGAGCTATCATTTTGCGAAGAGTCGGCTTTTCTTGAGCCTGTGCATCGGCGGCATTTAGAGCGGTCGGCAAGCCCGCCAAAAATAATGCCGAAAAAAACGCTACGATAAATTTTTTCATATTTTTCCTTTTTTTATTTTGCGGATTTTACACTATTTTGGATAAATTTAAGGACTTTGGGCGGGGTTTGGAGCGAGCTGACGCAACAATCGGTACTAATTTCAGATTTCGCGTTGCAAATCTCTATTTTGCAGTCCATATCGTCGTTTGCGGTATCATATCGTCTTTGCAAAATATTTTGCTACGGCGTTTGCAAGTAAAATTGAGATATTTTTGGTGATTGACGCTGGGTACTTTCTTGTTTTGCTTTTTTCGTTGTCGGTTAAAATTTTTGAACCATTACGAAAAACAACATAAATCATATCGGCAGATAACGGCATTAAATTTAGCGTTTTAAAATTTGACAGATGTAGAAGCCTGCAAATTTCGCATAAATTTGTAATTATTGAAATTTTTAATCCAGCCTCAAAAAAGCAAATCGCGGTATTAAAAATCCAATTCATCCCTACCGAAAAATACGCACTTTAGCCAAATTTTATTTCTTGCTTAGTAGATCTCTCAAGCTTTCCTGCACGTCTTTGCCGCGTAGCATCGCAGCGACCTCGTTTACGATAGGTGTATAGATGCCCTTACCGGCGGCGATCTTTTCTATCGCGTACGAGGTATCCACACCCTCGGCGACTTCGCCTAGATCATTTAGGATTTTATTAAGGCTCTCGTTTTTAGCAAGCCCCAGACCCACGCGGTAGTTGCGCGATAGTACGGACGAAGCCGTGAGAAACAGATCGCCCGCGCCGCTAAGACCCAAAAACGTCTGATGCTGTGCGCCGAAATACTCGCCAAACCTCGCCATCTCCACGAGTCCGCGCGAGATGAGGCTGGCGCGAGCGCTGTTACCGAGCCCGAGTCCGTCGCAGATACCGCCCGCGATAGCGATGACGTTTTTATAGGCACCCGCGATCTCCGCACCGATAACATCGCTGCTAGCGTAGGCTTTGATATTTTGTGGGAAAAGTCCTGAGATCTCGCGCGCAAGGGCTTCGTTTTTGGAATTTATCACAAGCGCACACGGAAGGTCGTTTTGTATTTCCTTGGCAAAGCTAGGACCAGACAAAAAGGCTAAATTTGCCACATCTACATGCTGCTCGTAAATCTCATCCAAAAATCGCAAACTCGAGGTTTCGATACCTTTTGAGGCGACCAAAATTTTCTGTCCAAAGTTTTTAAAATGCTCTTTTAGCCAACTGCTAACGGACTGCGAAGGTATAGCAACGACGAGCAGATCGCGTTTTAACGCCTCCTCTAGGTTCACGAAATGCGCGCCTTCAAGCTGTCTGCGCGAGGTGATAACACAGTCGTGTTTTTGGGAAAGCGCATGAAAAATAGCACAACCCCCCTTTACCCCTCCGAAGATTGCTATTTTAATTTTTTGTCTTTTTTTTGTTTTTAG
>CAURMS010000204.1:0-2984 GCA_963526085.1 uncultured Campylobacter sp.
GCCCGTTTACGCCGCGGGCGAGGCGTCCATAGATATAAATTTAAAAGAGGAGTTTAAGCGCTACAACCCCGTGATGACGCAAAAAGTCGCGCGCGAGGGCGAGGGGATCGTCTTTACGGACGAGTTTGGCGTTAAAAATTTGCTTGATGACGGGCTAGTTATAGGATTTGGCGCTGGAGACATCACATATCAGCTAAGAGGCAACGCATGAGGGTCATAATCGTACTTTTAGGCGTACTGGCCGCGATTGCGATATTTAGCGTGAGCGACGAGAAGCTAAGCAAAAAGGCGAAATTTATCATCACTTTTTCGGTGATTTTTATCGCGGTGGCGCTATATTTTTACGAGACCAGGCTAGAAAGCGAGCAGGGCAAAAGGCTGGAGTTAGTCGCGCTTTTTAATCAAGGCAAAACTCTAAAATGCGGGAATTTCGACGTAAATAACACCAAATTTAACTATGAGTTTGGTACTTCCTCTTTTGTCGCAAAACGCGCGGCAAAGGAGCTAAACAGCGTCAAGATCGCGCTTGATGGTTGCGAATTTAAAGGCGAATAATTGCGAAATTTTAAAGATAATCAAAATTTGACTCAAGGCGGCATTTGGGAGGCGAACGGGTGCGAAAATAACGTCTCACGCGAGCAAAAAAACGGCGATGTCTTTGACGCCGCGGCGCACCGAGAGCAAAAAGAATTTACAAACGCGGAAGGCTTTGAGCGGCTTATAAAAATTTTAGACCTGCAAGGCTATATGGAGCGGTTTAACTCCTTTTTAGCGCGCCCAAAGCCGCTTTTTATGGCGGGTGACAGCAGGCTGCATTACGAGAAAATTTTAGAGCTCTCGCAAAAGCAGTTTGATGCGCCCTCGCCCGCTCAAAACCTAGACGACGCACTCATTCGCCTTAGCAAGCAAGCCACACTGCACGTGAGCGAGATTTTTGAGTTTGCTAAGATAATCGGCTATTTTACCTACCTAAAAACGCTAAAATTTGAGGGTAAACTGGGCGAGTGGCTCGCTAAAATTGAGATCCCGCAGCCTATGCTAAAGCTCGCAAACTCGTTTGACAAAAACGGCGAGCTAAAAGACGAAGTAGACGAGCGCCTGGGCGGTATCAGAGACGCCTTTAGCGCCAAAAGAGCGCAAATAGACGCCGATCTGCGCCGCCTCATCTACTCAAAGTCCATCACTCCCTATCTCGTCGATACGCAGGTACACTACATCAGCTCGGTCGAGGCGCTACTCGTGCGTGGCGGGTTTAACCACGTGCTAAAGGGCACGGTCGTAGCTAGAAGCTCAGGCGGATACTTCTACGTCGCGCCCGAAAACATCCAAAAACTCAAAAAAGAGCAAAGCGAGCTACTGGATAAAAAAGAGGAAATCGTCTACGAACACTGCAAAATTTTTAGCTCCGCGATGCACAAGACCTTGCCGTTTTTAAAATTTATAAACGGAGCGTTTGACGTATTTGACGCCTACTGCGCGCGGGTTTTTACGGCTAAAAGCGCGGATCTGGAGTTCGTGCTACCAATCGGCGGGTCAAATTTAAAACTAGCAAATTTCGCCCATCCTGCGCTAAAAAATCCAAAGAGCATCAGCATAGACTTTAGCAAAAAGGTACTGCTAATCACGGGCGTGAACGCGGGCGGTAAATCAATGCTGCTAAAATCGCTGATAGCCGCAGCCTTTCTAGCTAAATATCTGTTGCCGATGCGCATAAACGCGCAAAAATCGCAGATCGGAAATTTCAAGGAATTTGACGCCATCATCGAGGATCCGCAAAACGTGAAAAACGACATCTCGACCTTTGCCGGGAGAATGGTGCATTTTTCTAAACTCTTTACGAAGAAAAATCTGCTCATCGGAGTCGATGAGATTGAGCTCGGAACGGACTTTGAGGAGGCGGCGAGCCTGTATGGCGTGATGATCGAGCGGCTGATGAGTCAGGATATCAAGATGATCATCACTACCCACCACAAGCGCCTTGCTATGTTGTTAGCTAAAAACCCGGACGTCGAGCTGGTCGCCGCGCTATACGACGAGGAAAACTCGCGGCCTAAATTTGAGTTTTTAAAGGGCACGATCGGCAAATCATACGCCTTTGAGACTGCGGCTAGATACGGCATCGCGGCAAATTTGGTCGCGCAGGCGAAGAAAATATACGGCGAGGACAAAGAAAATCTAAACGAAATCATCACAAAGACGTTAAATTTAGAAGTGCAGCTCAAAGAAAAGCTCGAAAGCGCCGAGAAAAAAGAGCAAAAGCTAGACTCCCTAATCGAAAATTTAAAAGAGCAAAAAGAGCGAGCCGAGGCCGAGCAACACGAGGTTATAACGCGGCTGGAGCGGGAGTATTTTAAGGCGATAAACGAGGCTAGGCGAGCGATAAATCTAGATGACACAAAGGAAAAACAGCGCGCCCTAAACCGTGCAAACGAGGCCAAACGCGCCGTGCAAAAACCAGAAATCTCCGCCCCGCCCGAGCTAAAGGTCGGCGACCGCGTAAAATACGGCAAGATCAAAGGCGTCGTCGCAGGCCTAAGCAAAAACGACGCCGTGATACAAACCGACAACGTGAGCATGCGCGTGCCGATAAATCAGCTAAAAATCAGCGGCGAAACGCCTGCGCCGCCTAAGAAATCAGGCATAAATTTAAGCGTGCAAAAGCCGCAAAACGCCAGCGTCACGCTCGATCTGCACGGACTGCGCGCGGACGAAGCGGTGCAAAAGCTCGATAAATTTATCTCAGATAGCCTGGTGATGGGCTTTGACGAGGTGCAGGTGTATCACGGCATCGGCACGGGCAAGCTTGCCTATGCGGTCAAAAACTTCTTGCGCGAGCATCCGAGCGTGAAGGAGTTTTTTGATGCGCCGGCGGGGCAAGGGGGATTTGGAGCGCAGATAGTTCGTCTGTAAATTTGCCTTGTTGCGGCCTGTCTCGCGAGCGCTTTCCCGAGATTTCGCAAAATTTTCGCTCCGCAGGCTACGTG
>CAURMS010000205.1:0-2960 GCA_963526085.1 uncultured Campylobacter sp.
CAGCAGTCCATAATGACGGCTGATTGGTTTTCTATCTCGTCGCCAAAACCGCTACTTAGTATCACGCCTTTTTTTATCTCGTCCGCGTCGCCTCGGCCGATAGTAGTTACCGGCCTTTTAAGCTCAAAAAGCATCCTTTTATGAGCCGAGAAAAATTTATTATCGGTTACTATTAACCCGACGTCGTTTTTAAATACGTCGTCTTTTATCTGTTCTACGCCGCGGCCGAAAAAATCAAACGTTACCGCAACCCTCTCGTCTCCGACCGATTTTAGCTTCTCGTAGGCTAAATTTAACGTCGGATTTACGACCTTGACGTAGAGGCGTTTGCTATTTAGCTTTTCGTGCAGTTTTAGGCTCTGTTCTAGCAGCCGTAAACAAGCCTCTTCTCCCATGGCGCGCATATCTAAAAACAGGTAAGTGTTATGTCCAAATGGGCTTGGAAACTGCCCCGTTTCTTTTTTCACGCTTCTAAATACGCTTAAAAGCACGCTAGGCTCGCCCACTATTAGCAAAACGTCGTTTGGCAGGATCATTAAATTTGGCTTTGCGATCATGAAATTTGAGCCGCGATAAACCATCGCGATGCGCCATTTTTTCTGCGTTATTGAGCTTATGTGGCGGTACATAAACGAGCTTCCTACGGGTACTTTGACTTCCATTATTTCGCCTTGTCCAAGCCCCACGTTATCGGCTACTACGGGGATATCTGGCAGATAATCCATGAGCCTGGCAGTCACGATGCCTCGCCCGTCTAAAACCGTTAGATGCGAGTCGTCCTCCAGCCCGCCTAGCCCCCAAAGATCAAGCATCAAAATTTCCGTTTTTTTACTAATTTGACGCAGATTGTTATAGACGCTAACCGTCTCAAAGCCGTCTTTTAGCATTATCATAAACTGGCTAAAATAGCCACTGACTACCTGCTTAAGACGGTCAAAACTCGTCGGATCAAAGCGATAAAAGGTAAAATTTTCTAAATTTTCCCCTCCCAAAATCTCCTCGTCCATAGCGATAACCGTGTAGTGATGAGCGTTATTTCTCGCTACGAATAGTCTTTCTAAGAAATATTTAGCTACAATGCCATCCGCAACTATCAAGATATTTTTCATTAAAACTCCAAATTTAAAGGGACTATTATATCAAAATGACTTTTAGTATAGATAAAACGGACGGCGCGGCGCGCGCGGGCACGCTAATCACCGCTCACTCGACGATCAAAACGCCTGTGTTTATGCCAGTTGGCACCGTAGGCGCCGTAAAAAGCCTAGACGCCGTGGATATGATGCAAATTCTGGGCGCCCAAATAATCCTTGGCAACACCTACCACCTCTACTTGCGTCCCGGCAGCAAGGTCGTAAAAGAGCTTGGCGGCCTGCACGGCTTTACTAAATTTAACCGCTCGTTTTTAACAGATAGTGGCGGATTCCAGGCCTTTTCTCTGAGCAAGATCTCAAAGCCCGATGAAAACGGTATCAAATTTAAAAGCCATATCGACGGCAGCGCGCACTATTTCACGCCGCGCTCGGTGCTAGATACCCAGTACGACCTAAACTCCGACATCATGATGATCCTAGACGATCTAGTCGCACTTCCTGCTGAAAAAAAGCGCGTGGAGCTAAGTATCAAACGCACTATAAAATGGGCGCGCGAGGCGATAGACTATCATAAATTTAAGCAAAACAAAGGCGAAGGGCTAACGCAAAATATATTCGGCATAATCCAAGGCGGCACGGACGAGACGGCACGTAAATTTTGCGCCGAAGCGCTGTGCGAGATGCCTTTTGACGGTCTTGCCATCGGGGGGCTTAGCGTAGGCGAAAGCAACCAAGAGATGTATGACACCGTGCAGGCCGTGATGCCCTACATCGACGCGACGCGTCCGCGCTATCTCATGGGCGTAGGCACTCCAGAAGACCTCGTAGAAAACGTGGCTCGCGGCGTGGATATGTTTGACTGCGTGATGCCGACGCGAAACGCTCGTAACGGCACGCTATTTACGAGTTTTGGTAAGATAAATATAAAATCGGCTAGATTTGCAACCGACCACACTCCGATAGATCCAGGGTGCGAGTGCTACGCGTGCCAAAACTACTCGCGCGCATACCTTAGCCACCTCTACCGCGCCGGCGAGCTGACGTTTTTCCGACTAGCGAGCTTGCACAACTTGCACTATTATCTAAATTTGATGAAGCAAATGAGAGAGGCGATAATGGCGGGCGAATTTGAAAAATTTAGGCGAAATTTCTACACCAAACGCGGCAAAGACGCGCCAAGCATATAAGGCAAAACGGTGAGCGAGCGCGATATCTCGGGCTACTTCTACGACGATGAGTGCGAGTACGTCTATCTCGTGACGGACGGCGGCGAGCAAAACTATAAATTTATCTTTAAAGACGACAAAATTTACACCCAGGACGGTAGCAATAGCGGCGTACAGGAGTTTATACGCGTAGTAAAAAAGATAACGAGCGAGTTTCGCGCCAAGATCGCCGAGCACTCCGCCCAGCTTGAAAGCTACGAGAAAATCTACGCGGGCAAGAGGGATTTTACTAAATTTATCAAAAAGCACGCGGTCTTAAAATACGAAATACGCAAATTTCAAAATAAAATTTCACACTTTTACGAGGCTCTGGCGATCTGTCAAAACGAAAGGCCCGAGCTTAAAAAACAGCTCAAAAACTACGTATACGAAGCCGGCGTGCTAAAAAACGCAGCCTGCGAAAACGCCGCTAGGATAGACGATATCTACGCGCATATCCAAAGCCTAAAAAACGACAAAATCAACCGAAACATCTATATACTAACGCTGCTTTCGGCGCTATTTTTGCCGCTAAATTTTATCACGGGATTTTTTGGGATGAATACGAACGGGATGTTTTTAAACGGCTTTCAAAACGGCACGGCTATCGTCGCCGGATCTATGCTTGCGGTTTTTACGACGCTAGCGGGACTGTTTTATT
>CAURMS010000206.1:0-2944 GCA_963526085.1 uncultured Campylobacter sp.
GGCAAGGGCTTTGGCAGCAAAAGAGGCGGCAAAGACGGCAAGCCTCATAAGACGCCTGAATTTAATATCGGAGACGAATTTGAGGGCGAGGTAAAAAGCGTGGTAGAATTTGGCGCCTTCATCGGGCTTCCTGGCGGCGTGGACGGACTTTTACATATCTCAAAGATCAAAACGCCTCTAAAAGCCGGCGATAAGGTCAAAGTAAAAATCAGCGAGCAAAAAGGGCACAAAATTTCCCTTTCTCTAGCGCAATAAATTTAAAGGAGAACCGATGCAGTATAAAAAAATATTTTTCCCAATCGGCGCGGGCGACGACGTAAAAGAGCGTATCAGGGGGGCTTTGCTGGTCGCTAAGCATTTTAATAGCCACATCGAGATTTTGGCTTGCCAGCTAGATCCAGGCGTCGTTTATAATATGAAAATGACGCTTAGGGGCGGAGTTCTTTATGACGAGTTTTTGAAGGCGGCGAAGGCTGAGCTTGGCGTCGAGCACGAGCGCAACGAGACTATTTTTCATAAACTTTGCGAAGAGCTTGACGTGCAGGTCAGCGACGAGCCGATCGAAGGCAAGACGACGGCTAAATTTACCACAAAAAGCGGCAAGCGAAGCGTGGTGGTCGAGCAGGAGTCTAAATTTTGCGATATGGTAGTGGCTGCCGTGCCGCTTGACGGTAAGATCACGGGTACATTTGAGGCGGCGGTGCTAAAAAGCGGCAAAACGGCGATTGCGATACCAAGGCGCATAACGAGCTTTAAGGCTGATAATATCCTAGTTAGCTGGAACGGCTCGACGCAAAACTCACGCGCCGTAAGTAGCTCGATCGAACTGCTAAAAAAAGCCAAAAAGGTGCATTGCATCACTTGCATGCCGCACTCGGGTGACGGTAGCGCAGAGGAAAATCTAAAAAAACTAGAAGAGTATCTAAAACTGCACGACATACAGGCGACTTACGAGGTCGTTAGCACGACTTCGGTACCGGGCGAGGCATTGCTAAGAAACGCTAAAGAGGGCGGATTTGACCTGATCGTGGCCGGTAGATACGGCGAAAATGGCTTTTTGGAGATATTTTTGAGCGGTACTTCGAGATATTTCCTTAAAAATACGACAATACCAGTCTTTATGTAAGACAAAAATCGGAGCCGAAATTTAAATTTTGACGTTTGGCTCCGAGGTAAATTTAAGCGACCGGCTTCTTATAGGAGTTCGGTCGCTTTTTTATTTTAGAATTGACCCCAGGCACTTGCCGATTAAATTTGATATTTTCCTTTTTTCATGTTTTATTATTGTTCTAAATTTAGACATGAATGAGCAGATTAAATTTGTCTTGCGAGGCGACTACTTTTTGGCGATTCTTAAAACTTAAATTGTTGATTTGATTCTTTGCGGTTATTTAAATTTGCAAACCGCTTTTTCAATTTGATCGTATAAAGAAGTATGGCGGCCACTAAAACACTCTAATAGACTTAAGCTCTTTGATATATGATGATAATCGCGAGAACATTTGTGTATATCGACTTAATTTTTGCACGGTTACATTTTAGACTAGCAGATCATTGATGGTTTTAAGAGTTTTTATTGGGAGTTAATAAGAACAATGGTGCGACCTGCGTGGTCTGCGATTTAGCCAAATAAGCCCAAAAATCGAGGCTTTTTCAAAAGCAGGAAGTATAAAAAGCTCACTTCCTAAGTTTTTAAGGTTTTTAAAGAAAACGTAGCGTTTTTAAAAGATTTTAGTTTGAAGCTTAAGAAGCTCTAGGTTCTTTTTGAGTTTATATTAAACAAAAAACAAACCATTTAAGGATTAAACCTTAAGTTGTAAAACTAATTCTTTTACCCGCCTGTTCTGATTAGCATCATAGCACATTTTTTTAATCCTGTCAAATTGGATCAAAAACACTCATAGTCCATACTTCGGTCAAGCGGAGCCGTTAAGTGAGAGTGGCGAGCTTAACGGCGTGAGCGTAAAAAAAATACAACTTTGTTATATCAAAGCAACGAAAGACGGCACGGGCGGGCGCTCGGCTTTCGCTTGTAGAGCTCAAGCCCCTTTTGCAAGCTTGCCACGCCGCAAACTTCGGACGGCGCGTCAGAGCCTGCAAAAGTCGCTCTGCATTTTCGCTTTTATGCGGTAATTTTAGCGAGCCTGCGTCTAGGCGTCAAGGGTCGAGATAAACGGATTTTACGGGCTCGCCTTGCTTGCCACGTAAAAATCCGCCCTTGACACTCTAGCCGACAGTTCGCAAAATACCGCAAGCTCGGAAAAACAAAAAAACAGCCGCCACCGTGCCTTTTGCATTGCTTTACTTTTTGCTTGAGTTGCGTTTTTTCGACTGACGCTTTTAGATTTTCGGAAGTCGCCTAAATTTAAATATATAATACTATTAAGAAACGCAGAAAAAGTGCCTCGAAGCCCCTATTTATCGAGGGGCAAAGAGAATTTATTATTTGAAATCGAAGTCGTTTTTTGGAGACGATAAAGCCGGGCAATAACTAAGGAGGCCGCTTTTTATCCCAGTAAAAAAATCCGCAGAGTATCCGCCCTTTAAATAATCACCTAAACTATCGACTAAAGGTTGGCCCTTTGGCTCAATGTATATTTTTTTATCACGAATCAGTTCGGACAATAGCGTAGCTTGACCCAATAAGAAATTATCAGTAACACCAAAACCCTCTTGATTCGATTTTTTGAGGGTCTCGATTTCGATATCTTTTTGTTTGACAAGCCCTACAGTATCCTTTAAAGTCTTTTGCAGTAATTCGTTCTGCTTTCGCAATTTGTCGATAGTATCGGTTAGCCCCGCTTTTTCTCGCTTTAACATAGCGATATCGGCATCCATTTTGCTAGCAGTAGCACCAAGAAAACCGCCTAAGGTTTTATTTTCGCGTAGAGCTGCTAATTGCGCCTTCGTGCTAATTTCTTTTTTAACGTCAAGTTCATGTATG
>CAURMS010000207.1:0-2939 GCA_963526085.1 uncultured Campylobacter sp.
CGGTCGTCGGTGATGTTTAAAAACTCATCCATCGGCACGTTAAAATCGCACCTGACAAATACCTTCGCGCCGCCCAGCTCAAGGTCGTTGATCGATAAAATTTCACTCATTTTTCACCCTTTAAATTTACTTCGTAGCCACGATCTTAGCTAGATCGACGAGTCTTGTCGAGTAGCCCCACTCGTTGTCGTACCACGCAAAGACCTTCACCATATCATCGGCGATGACCTGCGTCGTGTCGCTCGCTACGATGCTGCTATATGCGCTCGTGCAAAAGTCGCTGCTAACTCTATAATCGTCATCGACAAATAAAATTCCCTTTAAATTTGACTCCGCAGCCGCTCTAAACGCCTCGTTTATCTCCTCTTTGCTAGCCGGTCTTTTTAAAACAGCCGTTAGATCGACCATCGAGACGTTTGCGACCGGTACGCGGACGGCTTGGCCGTGCATCTTGCCGTTTAGTTCAGGAAGCACTTTTGCGATAGCTTTGGCGGCTCCTGTGGTCGTAGGTCCGATATTTAGGGCTGCAGCGCGCGATCGGCGGAAGTCTTTGGCCTTTACATCAACTAGGCTCTGGCCGTTTGTATAGGCGTGGATCGTAGTCATCAGCCCTTTTACGATGCCAAATTTATCATTTAGCACCTTTGCAACTGGAGCTAGGCCGTTTGTGGTGCAGCTTGCGTTTGAGACGATCGCTTCGCCTGCGTATTTATCGTCATTTACGCCCACTACAAAGGTCGCCGTGTCGTCTTTTGCAGGAGCGCTCATGACGACTTTTTTGACGCCGCGAGCTAGGTACGGTTCGCATTTTTCGGTGGTTAAAAACTTGCCAGTACACTCTAAAACCACGTCTGCGCCGTAGTCTGCGTAGCTAAGCTCGTTTAGATCTCTTGTTGAAAAAACTCTTATTTTTTTGCCGTTTACTTCTATAAAATCGTCGCTTATCACCTTAACGTCTTGCTTAAATTCGCCGTGCACGCTGTCGTATTTGAGCAGATAGCGCGTCATGTCGCGCGTCGCCGTGTCGTTGATAGCGACAAGCTCAACGTCGTCTCGCTCTAAAATAATACGAGCAGCGCACCTGCCGATACGTCCAAAACCGTTGATCGCGATTTTTACCATGTTTAGCTCCTTGTGCTAGATTTTCCGGTCGCTTTGGGGCGCGCGGAAAGGTTATTTTCATACTTTTTAGCTTTTGCGCGTTAAATTTACCGGCCTCAACCGATGCCGAGCACGTAAATTTAAGCCGCCATAAAGCCCGCCTTTGCAAATTTTGACCCTACTTGCTCGTCAAAAAACGAGCCTTGCGAGCCCAAAAATCCCCAAATTTTACAAAATCTCCATTTAATTTGCGCTTTATCGGCGAATTTTTTGATTTTCAACCAATTTTCACTTCAAATTCGCTAAACTGCACCGAAATTTTAAAGGCAAATTTATGAAAATCGCGCTTTTCGGCGGTAGTTTCGACCCGCCTCATCTCGGGCACGACGCCGCCGTTAAGGCCGCGCTAGAGCAGCTAGACGCGGACAAACTCATCATCATGCCGACTTTTATCAGCCCGTTTAAGAGCGAGTTTTCGGCCCCGCCGCTGCTTCGGCTAAAGTGGGCGAACGAGGCTTGGGGCGCGCTGCCTAAAGTCTGCGTGAGCGACTACGAGATCGCGCAAAATCGCCCCGTGCCAACGATAGAAAGCGTGCGGCACATGCGGCAAATTTACGCTGTGAGCGAGCTTTATCTCATCATCGGCGCCGATCACCTAGCCAGCCTAGACAAATGGCACGAGATAGACGAGCTCTTTAGGCTCACGACTTTCGTCGTAGCCAGTCGCGACGACGTAGCCGTGCCTGAAAATTTTAAAATTTTAAACATAAATGCGCCCGTTTCATCATCGCAAATCAGGCAAAATTTGGACAAAAACCTGATGATACCGTGTATAGCGGACGAGGCGGCGAAATTTTACCAAGGAAAAACATGCAAGAAAGAATCGAACGAATCATCAAAATCCTAGACGCCAAAAAGGCCGAAGCTATCGAGGCTATCGACATGAGCGGGCGCGAATACATCGCAAAATGCGTCATCATCGCCACCACGATGGGCGAACGCCACGCCTACTCGCTAACGGACGACCTAAAAGAGGGGCTAAAGGACGAAGGCGAGCAGTTTTTGGGCATCGAAAGCTCCGGAGACTGGGTCGTGATCGATCTTGGCGACATACTCATCCACCTCATGAGCGCGCAGTACCGCGCTAAATACAACATCGAAGAGTTTTTAAGCAAGTTAAAAGAGGCGAAAGCCTAAGTCAAATTTAGCCCGCCGAGTCGGTAGCGTTAAATTTGACTAAAGCATGAAGCGGACGGCAAATTTAACCAAAACCACTGCTATGAACTGCTGAGATTTGCCTGATCTTGCAAGCGGCATGCTTGATTATTTGAGTCATAAGCCGACATCGCAGGCTTTTGCTTTTATTTTAAAAAAGTCAAATTTGAAGCGGACGTTGTCAAATTTAGCGACTTTTCAAACCCATACCGCAAATTTAACTGACGTAGTAAAAAATGAAACTAAAAACGTACGCTAAATTTTTCTCGGCTGCAAAATCTCCCGCAGCAAAATCCAAAAGCCAAATAAAATTAAAAATTATCTTGCAAAATTTGACTTTTAAGAGGGCGAGCAAGGAGGAGAGTTTGCGGTCAAATTTGGTGCCAAAGCCGGCAAGATGGGTTTTGCAACCTTGAATTTCGCCCGAAAATTTAACATAGAGCCGATGGTGAGCGGGGTACAAAACAAGAATTAGACGCATTTGGCGGCAAAGCGGTTTTAGCGCCGAAATTTAAAAGCCAACTGCCATGAGTTTTTCCTGCGTTTTTTAGCGATTATTTTATAAATCAAAAGGCTGCCTTAAATCTATTTTTTATATAATCAACCAAAGTCAAGATAAAGGA
>CAURMS010000208.1:0-2888 GCA_963526085.1 uncultured Campylobacter sp.
TGGATGTGGCCGCCTGTTAGCTTGGCTAGTAGTAGATCGCGCGAGACCATGATCTCTTCTTGCTCGCGCGGCATGCCCTTGATGCCTAGTATCGCCGAGACGCGGCCCTCGTTCATATGGCCGCCGCGGCATAGCGAGCAGTCCTGGGAGTGGTTGATGACGAAGCTGCCGAAGTGCTTTGAGTACTCAAGCGCGTATCTCATCACGTCGCTGCTAGCTACCGGTAGGCCGTCGTCGCTAAACGCCACTGCGCCGGCTTCGGTCATATCGCCCATCTCTACGCATTTTTTGCCGTCCATCTTGCTAGTTATCGCACCGATTGGTAGCAGGTCGATGAGACCGCGGGCTTTAGCTTTAGCTACCATATCGCGCGTAACGACGGCGTTGTCGTTTACGGGGTTTGTATTTGCCATCGGGCAGCAGGTGGTTACGCCGCCAGCGACAGCAGTCTCCGAGCCCGTGTTTATATCGTCTTTGTACTCAAGGCCGGGATCCCTAAAATGCACGTGCATATCGATGAGACCCGGCATAACGAGCTTGCCGCTAGCGTCTATTACCTTATCCGCCGCCGGTTCGTCAGTGGTGACTAGAGCTATCTTGTCGCCATCTATCAGGACGTTTGCTTTTTGCGAGCCGTTATGATTTACGATCGTGCCATTTTTGATGAGAGTTTTCATTTTGCGCCTTTGTTTTTGATGAGAGTATCTAGGATCGCCATCCTGACGGCGACGCCGTTTTCGACCTGATTTAGCACGTGCGAGTAGCGTGGATCGTCGGCTACGTCGGAGTTTATCTCGACACCGCGGTTTATCGGGCCTGGGTGTAGGATCATGACGCCATCTTTGGCGTATTGCATTTTGGCTTGGGTCAGGCCGAAAAATTTGGAGTATTCGCGCACGGACGGAAACGCTATCTCATCATCCTGACGCTCGAGCTGGATACGCAGCATGATGATGACGTCCGAGTCCTCTATAGCCTCACGCATATCGGAGCAAATTTGACAGCCAAAAGCTTCCATGCCCGTTAAAAACATCGGCGGACCAAAGAGCTTAACCTTAGCTCCGAGCGTTTTTAGGACGTAGATATTTGAGCGAGCTACACGGCTGTGAAAGATATCGCCGATGATGGCGACCGTGAGATTTTCTAGGCTGCCGCGATTTTCCAGTATGGTAAAAAGATCAAGCAGCGCTTGGCTAGGGTGCTCGTTTAGGCCGTCACCTGCGTTTACGACGTGAGCGTCGGTGTTTTCGGCGATAAATTTAGCTGCGCCCGAGCTGTAGTGGCGCACGACTACGATGTCCGTCTTCATCGCAACGATGTTGTGGACGGTGTCGATGAGCGTCTCGCCCTTTTTGGTGCTGGAGCTTGAGGCGGTGAAATTTATAGCGTCGGCTCCGAGGCGCTTAGCCGCGATCTCAAAGCTCGTTCGCGTCCTAGTCGAGTTTTCGAAAAAAGCGTTTACGGTCGTTTTGCCGTAGAGCGATTTGGCTTTTTTGGTCTCGGAGTTGTTTAGCGCCTTAAACTCCTTGGCTAAATTTAGGAAATGGTAAATTTCGTCTTTGGTTAAATTTGCAGCGGTTACGAGGTCTTTTTTGGTATAGCTCATCCGTTTTTTCCTTAGAAAGATAGAGTTAAATCAAAAAAGCGATATTACCCCGTTTTTACTTAAGATTTAATTTTGCAGCTTGCTAAACTCCGCGCCCAGACGCTCCCTAATCTCGTCGCCTGCGCGCTCGCCGTCTTTGAAATTTTCCGTGACGAGATCGTCTAGGCGGCTAAGCACCTCAAAGAGCTCGCTTTCCCATTTATCTGGGTTTCTAGCGGTGTTCATCGTCTCGATAAATGTGAGCTTCTTGCTCATCTCGCTTAGGCTTTCTAAAAATTTTTCTTTTAGATCCTCGTTTTTTAGGGCGTCGTCGTAGAGCGCTTTCATCTTTAGCTCTCTTAGCTCGCCGTTTATTATCTCGCAAAAATCTTTGTATTTTTGCACTGAAATTTGACGTACGGCCTCTGGGGAGTTGTTTGCTAGAGTGCCGTTCTCGTCGATCTTTCTCGTTATTTTTTGTATCTGCGTGTAGAGCACGAGCGCGGCTATGACGCAGATGACGGCGTAAAATGCGATAGATGACATTGTTTTCCCTTTTTTGATTTAAATTTGCGGTTATACTGAAATTTTGCTTTTTTTACTATAAATCGCGCTAAAGCTAACCACCGCCAGCGCGCTCCAGATCAGCAAAAACGACAGCGCCTTAAGTGTGCTAATCTGCTCGCCGTAGCAAAAAACGGCAAGCAAAAGCTGCATAGAGGGCGAAATATACTGCAAATAGCCGATCGTGCTTAAATTTAGCCTCGTGGCTGCCGAGTTAAAAAGTAAAAGCGGCACGACGGTCGCAGGCCCGCAAAGAGCGATCAAAAGCCCGAACCACGAAAAGCTAAAGTGATTTTGCCCGCTAGCGGCTACGAAAAATAGCGCGACAAGCGCGATAGGAGCGATGAGTGCGGTCTCGACGAAAAGCCCCTCTAAAGAGGGCACGCTAAGGCGCTTTCTAATGAGCGAATAAAATCCAAACGTGATAGGCAAAATGATAGATATGATAGGTAGGCCGCCCGCGTCGTAAATTTGCACGCCAATAGCGACAAAGACGATAGCGATGGCAAATTTGCCCGCGTGCGATAGCTTTTCTTTTAAAATCAGCACACCAAGGAGCATATTTACGAGAGGATTTATGAAGTATCCCAGGCTGGTTTCTACTATCTTGCCGATATTTACGGCGTAGACGTAGATCCACCAGTTAGCAGCGATGAGAAGCCCTGTGACAAATAGCCAAAATGTAGTTTTTTTGTTGCTTAAAATTTTCTCCGCTGCGCCTAGTTTGCGGCCAAATTTG
>CAURMS010000209.1:0-2880 GCA_963526085.1 uncultured Campylobacter sp.
TATTTATAAAATACGACCTACCGAATGCCCCTACTAAGGAGCAGCTAAAGGAGGCGTATGATGAGTGCAATGATAACTTAAAATCTTTTACGGAAGAAAAAGAGAAATACATCTATGAAATGAATCAAGGTAGAGACAAAGAGGCTGAGGAAAAGATACAAAGAACGAATAAAAAATACAAATACGCCCCCTATCAGCATATATATCAAGACGGCCTTTTACAATACAAACCAAAGCCAATAGACCCAAAAATGATAGAAGAATTTGACAAAGATATAAATTTCTACAAACAACACTGTCCCGACGAAAATGCAACATTTAAGGACGCTAAAGCTTTTATAAAATGGGCAAATGATGAAAACAAGATAAAAGAAATATATAGGTTTTTAAGTAGATACAAAAACGACCCAACCAAGGTGATTTGCGTGGATAACAACCGAAGTAAATCTAGCCCAAGCTTAAATTTGAAGTAAAATAATCTCGGCGCAAAGACGAAGCCTAAAGATAAATTTGAGCTCGCGGCGGCGTAAATTTAAGCGGGTAAATTTGATGAGAACGGACGCAAATTTGCCTGTCAAATTTCAAATTTGACTGAATCTTGCTAGCTTCTAAAAAATGCGTCGCTTAGAGAGGTTAAAATTTAGCGTTGCGTGGTAGATCAAGCTCTAAACTACGTCATTTGAGGCGACCACGAAAACCGCCCGATATAAAAAGGTAAATTTAAAAAGCAGCGCGCTAGAGTAAATTTGCGCTTACTTCTCGCCTCGCGCCAAAAGCTTCACCGTCCGCCCGTTTTTTCGCACTTCTTTGAAAAATATCCGCAGCGCCTTTTGCTCTTTCGCGCCGATTTTGTAGCTGATAAATTTGAGATACCATTTGATATCATCCGCGCTGATGCCCCTAGTTTGGGCGTATTTGGCGAGGATGTAGTTTGGGATTTTGACATTTGCTCGCAAAAACTCGCGCGCCAGCCGCTCATATGCGCCGCGCCCCTTCACGCAGGAAAATCGCCCGAAAACAAACGGCAACCCCGTCCGCTCGCGCCACGCCCGCCCCAGATCGTAAAACGCCTCCTCGCCCTCCCGCAGATACGCCTTTAGCGCGCGGTCGCCGATGAGTACCTCGCCCTCAAGCCCCAGTACTCCGGCTAGCGCGTTTGAGCTCGCAGACGCTGGATCCGGGCGCGCGGCGGTGCCCTTTCGCACGAGCACGCTTTTGACGTCGCCTTTTGCTACGATGCCCAGACTCACCTTTTTGTAGCGCTTTTTGCCGCTTTCGATGCTTGATATCACGGCTGCGTCGATCCTGCGGCAGCACAGATCGCGGTTTAGTTTGCTCGGCACCCCTTTTTTAAATTCGATGATTTTTTTATCCTGCGAGCTTAGGCGCGAGCGCTTTAAAAATACGTGAAAAGGAAGTAAATTTAGATAATCAATCTTGCCAAAAATCATAAAAACTCCGAATTTATAAGGATTTGCGCCGTTTTAAAACGCGGCAAAACGAGCTAAATTTAAAACCAAAATCCAAATCTATAAAAATCAATTTTCGTAAAATCCAAATCATAGCCCGCGTCAAAAAAACGCGGCTTGCGGGCCTCGTGACGATAGCGCAAATTTAACCAAGCCTCGCAAGTATGCCGCAAAATGCGCCCGCTCCAAAGCAAAGCAACAAAAAGGTGCGGGTCTCGGTCACTCAGAAAGCTCATTTCCAAAAGGCTACGATGAAAAACCGCCAAAACGCGCCGAGCTTGCCACCTAGCTTGAGTTCCGAAGCTATCTTTTTAAGGCTAAATTTGAAAAGCGGCGACTCCGCGCAGGAAATCGCCGCTAGCGGTGCAAATTTAGCTCAAGGCCGCGCTGTTTTGTGCCATTAAATTTGGTATTCGTGCTCTTCAAGCTCGTCGTTTAAGAGCTTCGTAAATCTCGCCGCATGCACCTCTATCGCGCTATCAGGCACGCCAGGCTCCACGCCGCAGCTAGCAAAGATGCGCCCGTAAACGAGCTCGCAAAAGTCCGCGCAGCACTGAAGCGGCAGCAAAATCTCGTTTAGGCTAAATTTGATCGCGCCGTGCTTAGAATATTCGCCTAGGCCGCCGCCCGTGCTCACGGCGATTTGCAGCTGTTTGCCAGCGATCTTCGCGCCCTGCCCGTAGGCAAAGCCGCGACTTAGCACGTAGTCGATGTAGGCCTTTAGCATTGACGGCACGTTAAAGCCCATCATCGGAAACAAAAACACGATGCGATCGGCGCGCAAAAACGCCTCCTGCTCTGCCGCAACGTCGATTCTAAGGGCGTCGGTGCCGTATAGTCCCTCTAGGTGGCGAACCTCGGCGCCTGCGCTTTTGGCTGCGTTTGCCAGCGCCTTGTTTAGGCGAGAGGCGGCGAAATTTGGATGGGATAAAACTACTAGCGTTTTCATTTTGACTCCTTTTTTGATAAATTTTAGAGCATTTGCGCTTTTGGGACGTTAAATTTAAGCTGATTAAATTTGCTATTTTTTAAACCTCGCCTCAAACCGCAAAAGTCTTATTTTTGAGAAATTATATCATCAAAAGCCTAAAAACGGATTAAGGCGGGTGCGAAAATAGCCTCTGCAAGCGGGGCTAAATTTAGCCCTAGCAAGCGGGTTTAAACGCGTAAAATCATCGCTAGAGGCGGCGCAGTCTGCCGCGCGTCTATTTGCTCGTCGGTTTAAATCTGTCTCAAAACAAAAAATGGGTGACGTTTAAATGCCCATTAGCGTATGAAATTGATTTTTGGCGGTTGGATCGGTTGGGTGTTTTAACCCCAACAACGGGGTAAATTTATACACGCAATCAACGGCCAAATTTCGGCGATGGTTAAAAAGTTTCAAACCCCAACGGGGTAAATTTACACCTAA
>CAURMS010000210.1:0-2872 GCA_963526085.1 uncultured Campylobacter sp.
CCTAGAAGCGACTCGGCAAATTTGCTTTAATGCCAAATCAAAGTGGTTTTTGCGGCAAACGCGCCGACGAAAGCTCAAATTTGTGCGGTCAAATTTAGAGATTTTCTATCACCCTTTTTGTTTCTAGCGCGATTTCTAGCTCCTCGTTGGTAGGCACGACGAGAGTTTTTACCGCCGCGTCAGGGGCGCTTAGATCTCGTATACCGCCGCTTGCGGCAAAATTTAGCTCGTGATCGATCTTGATGCCCATGTGCGTTAGGTCGTTGCAGATTTTCTCGCGGCTATACGGGGCGTTTTCGCCGATACCGCCGGTAAAAACGACCGCATCCACTCGGCCCAAAACCGCATAATACGCGCCGATATACTTTTTAATACGGTAGCAAAACATCTCAAATGCTAAATGCGCGCGCTCATCGCCGCCTTGCATTTTGACGACCACTTCGCGCATGTCGTTTGAGCCGCAGATGCCTAGCAGTCCGCTTTTTTTGTTTAAAAACGCGTCTATGCCTTCGGCCGTGAGCTCGCCTAAATTTAAAAGATAAGTAAGCACCGCGGGGTCCATATCACCGCTTCTAGTGCCCATTATCAGGCCTTCTAGCGGGCTTAAGCCCATCGAGGTATCGACGCTTTTGCCTCCTTGCACGGCGCAGGCGGAGGCTCCGTTGCCTAGATGTAGCGAGATGGCGTTAAATTTCTCGTACGGTACGCCTAGATGTTCGGCGGCTTTTTTGGTCACATAGTGGTGCGAAGTACCGTGAAAGCCGTATCTGCGGATATGTAGCCTCTTACAAAGATCAAATGGCAGAGCGTAGCGGTAGGCGTACTCAGGGATAGTTTGATGAAATACGGTATCAAAAACGACGACGTGAGGCACCTTTTTACCACTCTCATGCATAGCGTTTCTTATGCCCGCTAGGTGGCCCGGGTTGTGAAGGGGTGCCAGCACGGAGTTTTGCTCGATTTTGGTGATGACGTCAGGGGTAACTAGAGCCGAGTCGCTAAAGCTCTCGCCGCCGTGCACGATGCGGTGCCCGATACCGTCTAGTTCGCTAAAATCATGCAGGATATTTGAGCTAACAAACAGCCGCCTCATCGCCTCAAGCCCCTCGTGGTGGTCTTTTAGCGACGCGCGCTCCTCGTAAATTTTATCCGAGCCGACGTCTTTTAGCTTGGCATAGGAGCTCGTTTCGCCGATCTTTTCGACTAGGCCGCTAGCTATGACGCGGTTATCCGCCATATCAAAAAGCTGAAATTTAACCGACGAGCTACCTGAGTTTAAAACCAAAATTTTCACTATTTTTCTCCTTCGTTTGCGGCTTGTATCGCGCTGATTAGGACCGTATTTACGACGTCTCCCACGCCGCATCCGCGGCTTAGGTCGTTTACCGGTTTTTTTAGACCTTGCAGTACTGGTCCGACGGCGACGCAGTTTGCGCTTCTTTGCGCGATTTTATAGCCGATATTGCCCGCGTTTAAATTTGGAAATACAAAAACGTTCGCGCGACCTGCCACGTCGCTGTTTGGCAGCTTTTTGCGCGCTACTACGGGGTCTATGGCCGCATCGTACTGCACGGGAGCTTCGATTTTTAGGGCGGGAGCTAGACCTCGCGCTATCTCGCCAGCACTCCTAACCAGATCGACATCCTCTCCGCTGCCGCTATCTCCGCTAGAGTAGCTTAGCATCGCTACCAGCGGCTCTAGTCCAAAAGCGCGCGCCGTATCTGCCGAGGCTAGGGCGATTTGAGCTAGTTGCTGGGCATCCGGATTTGGATTTATAGCGCAGTCGGCGTAGATCAGGATCTCCTCGTCAAAGCACATTATAAACGAGCTTGAAACTAGCGGGCTATCCGGGCGCGTTTTGATGATCTGAAGTGCTGGGCGGATAGTGTGCGCCGTAGTGGTGTTTGCGCCGCTCACCATGGCATCGGCTAGCCCTTCTTGCACCAGCATCGTGGCAAAGTACGTCCTATCTCGCACGAGCTTTCTAGCTTGCTCTAGGCTTACGCCCTTGTTTTTGCGGGCTTCAAAAAGCGTGGCGGTTAGGCGATCTGCGTACTCGTTTTTTTCTAAATTTATAAATCTCGCGCCGCTTAAATTTACCCCAAGCTTTTCCGCTTCAAATTTAACTTCGTTTTCGTCGCCCACAAGGATCAAATTTACCGCGCCGCTTTTTAGTAAAATTTCGCTCGCTCTTAGTATCCGCTCATCTTCGCTTTCAGGCAAAACGACGGTTTTTTTATCTTTTGCAGCGAGCTTAAAGAGCGAATTTTCAAAGCGTAAAGGCGTGATGATATCTTGCTTTGCATTTAAAATTTCATCTAAATTTCCGCTTACGATTAGCTTTGAGTTTCGCGTAAAAAAGCTCAAATTTTCGCGGCAAAAAACCGGAACGTTTAAATTTCTAGCGATCTGTAAATTTAACTCTATTTCGCCGATATTTGCGATACTTTTTGTAGGTTTAACGAGTACGAAATCAGCGCCCGCGGCTAGGCGGTCAAACTCATTTGCCACACTTTTAAAAAACTCGCGCTCGCTACCGCTTTCAAAGGCTTTTTGGGTATTTTCGAGCCCGTAAAAATTATTGATGGGGTCAAAAACGGCTACATTTTTAAATTTTGTTGATATAATTTCGTAAATTTCTTGAAAATTCGCGCCAAGCGCAAGGATAGAATCGGCCATAATTTTCCTTTTGGAACTTGATTTGCTTATTTTATCGTAAAATTTTCACTTTAAGGTAAAACGTGAGAAAAAATATTTACTTTTGCGCCCTTGCAGCAGCGTTTTTGAGCGGGTGCTTGCCTAGCGCCGACCCTCGCATAGAAATGAAACCGCCAGTTTACGTCGAGCAGCTTCCCGCCAATCAGGTCCATAA
>CAURMS010000211.1:0-2870 GCA_963526085.1 uncultured Campylobacter sp.
ATCAACCCGTACGTAGGCTGCCCGCACGGCTGCATCTACTGCTACGCCGAGTTTGTGCGCGGCGTCACGGGGCATGAGGAGGCGTGGGGCGAGTTTTTGGATGTGAAGGATTTTGATATGGCAAGCCTAGTTAAATTTGCCGCTTCGCACGGCGGCGAGCGCGTATTTGTGAGCTCGGTCACCGACTGCTATAATCCGTACGAGGCGCGCTTTGGGCTCACGCGAAAAGTCCTTGAAACGCTGGCTGGCTCGGATGTGAATCTGCAAATTTTAACCAAATCAAGCCTCGTGACGCGCGATATAGACCTGCTGCAAACCATGCCAAACGTCCGCGTAGGCGTGAGTTTGAGCGTGATAGACGAAAAACTGCGCCGCATGCTGGAGCCCCGCGCAAGTTCCGTCGCAGCACGGATCACGGCGATAAAAAAATTGCGCGCGGCGGGAGTGAAAACATATATCTTCGTCGCGCCGATTTTCCCGCAGATCACGCCGGTTTTTGACATCATATCCCGCTATGGCGACGCTGCGGATGAGATTTGGTTTGATAGGCTAAATCTCTATCCAAATTTTAGAGATAAAATTCTAGCCTTTGTCGGGCGAAATTTTCCCGCGCTTTTGCCGCTTTATAAGCAAATTTATCTTTTCGGCGAGGACGGCTATTTTGAGCGGTTAGCGGGCGAGATCAGGCTTGCGGCACGGGAGAAATTCGGAAGCGAGAGCGGCGAGAGGGTTAGGATATTTTTTGAGCGGAGAAAATCCGGCGCAGATAAATTTGAAAGGTTAAAATGAACGTAATTTTTCGGCTTTGTATCGTGCTTTGCGTATTATACGTTGCGGTTTTGGCGCTGCTTTATTTTTTTCAGGAGCGGATGATATTTTTCCCGAGCAAGCTTGATCAAAACCATGATTTTAGCTTTGATCAGCCTTTTGAGGAGATAAGACTAGACTCGGACGGCACGTGGATAAGCGGGCTTAAGTTTTTAACGCAGAGCAGGGACGGCGGGCAAATTTACGGCGATGCGCGCGACGGAAACAGCGAACGAAAAGCGAAAAACGGTGCGGTTATATTTTTCCACGGTAACGCGGGCAATCTGCAAGGCTGGGGCAAGTATGCGCAGCATTTTACGGATTTGGACTATGATTTTTATCTGTTTGACTATCGAGGCTACGGCAAAAGCGGCGGCAAGATAGGCTCGCAGGAGCAGCTTTACGCGGATGCAGACGCGATGATGGAGTCGGTTTTGCGGGAGTATGACGCGGGCGAGGTCACGGCGCTGGGCTACTCGGTGGGTAGCGGGCTAGCGGCTCGCACGGCGCAAAAATACGGCACCAAGCGGCTAGTTTTGATCGCGCCTTATTTTAGCCTAGAGGATCTGACGCGGGAGAAAATGCCCTTTGTGCCGAAGTTTTTAATCAAATATAAAATCCCTACGTTTGAGTTTGTCGGCGGTTTTGGCGGGCCGGTGACGATATTTCACGGCGAGCATGACGAGCTAATCAGCGTGGATAATTCGCGCAGGTTGCTTAAATTTCTAAAGCCCAGCGATAAAATTTACGAGCTAAACGCCGGGCACAACGATATCCTAGGCCTAAGCGAGCTTTGGGGGAAATTAGGAGAGAAGCTGGGCGAGTAGGGCGGGGCATTTGATGAAGTAGGCCGGAGTTTGGCCGTTTAACGGTGAATTTGCTCGCTTAGGCTATCCTTTTCCTTACAGCGCAACGGCTAAATATTGGCGAGCAAGGAAACAAATAAAAAATCCTAAATATATTTGGAAGCATAAAAGACGAGGCTAAACTGCCGCATGGGCGATGGCGGCAAATATTTTCGTTAAATTTTAGTAAGCCAGGCGGAGTGTAAAATGTTTGACTAAATAGCAACGGCAGCCTAAAATCAAGACGATAAATGATCGCTAGTTCTTAAATTTTACCGCATAAGGCGTCCAAAATAATTTTAAACCAATGTTTAGTCTAGGGCTATTTTGCATAGATAAAAAGGCGAGCTGGAGTATTTTGGCTCGCCCGTAACTCTTTAGGCGCAAATTTAGCTTTTAAATTACTTAAAAGCGTCATTTATTTTACTGCTTTTTAGGCACTTTTCACGATCGGTTTCGATCCTCTTTTTGGCCTCCGCGTCTTTGGTCAACACGCTTTCATCTATCAAAATGCTCGGCAAATTTATCGCGGTCGGGCTATACGAACCGCTAAAACCGCCTAAATTTCGTCCGAAATCTTTTCTGACGCGATCGTTTTTGCTATTTATGTCTCCGCCTTCGCAGTGAAAGTCCGCTCCACCATTTATGCAATCGCATTTTATCTCCATATCTTCGTCGTATATGCCTTCATCCATAAAGTAAACATTTTTATTTAAATTTATGCTACTGATTGGATTATAAACTAGTACGGCCAAAATTTTATTGCCGTGCGGATTTGACACCTCCCAGCGTACGGCGCTATAAGAGCTTAGCATTACTACAAGCGGTTTTTGCGCTTTTTCTAGCGTTACGTTTATTTTGCTATCTCGTGCGCCGCTTTCGTAAACGGCAGCGAGCCAGATATCAAATTTTTGACCTTTTAGTTTCGCGACCACTTCGCTTTGTTTGTGAAATTTCGGTTCATCTTTAAAATCTACTAAAAGGCTAGTCGTGTGCCAGTTGTTGACGAACCAAACTTCTATCTTGTGGCGTCCCTTGTTAAATTTATGCACAAGCGCTTTGCTTCCGGCGTTTTCGGAATCGAATATCTGCTCGCCGTCCACCGCGATACGTAAATTCGCCCAACTAAAATCGGCTAAAATCATCTTTTGCACGTCTTGTTTGAAGTCGAAATTTCCAACCCAGTAGGCGATAAATTTTTCGGAAGGTATCTTATGA
>CAURMS010000212.1:0-2827 GCA_963526085.1 uncultured Campylobacter sp.
ACTTTGCTTTTAGATACTGGGATATAGACGAATACGAGGAGCGCAACGCCACCCTTAGCGCATTGAAAAATCTGCTAAGGCTAAAAGATACGGATAAGATTTTAAATTTTATGAAAAGAAACGGGTTTAGCGCCGACGTAAAGATGAAGGCTAACACGACGCCCCTGATGTATGCTAGCTTTTACGACGACGAAATCACGGCAAAAAGACTCATGGAGATGGGCGCGGACGCTCGCGCGCAAGATAACTACAAACTCTCGCCCCTGGCATAGAAAACAACTCTACAAAGACCGTTAAGCTGCTGCTTGATAGCGGAGTAAGGCTTGAGGAAGTCGAGGTGGTGCAGTTTTATCTAACCCACGCAGTATATGCCTTGATAGATAGTATAGTGATAGATAAAGACGACGTACATATAAATTACGGTTTTATGGATATCGACTCAAAGGACGCAGTAGAACCATTTCACTACGTCATATCCAATAATCTACTGGAAATTTCAAAAATGTTTTTTGAGCTGGGATATAAGCCCGAATGTAAATTTAATGCCCAAAGATATGAAGAATTTGACTGCTTTGACAGACTGAGCATAATACCAAACTACGAACCTATGCTAAATTTACTACTAGACAACAACGTTTCAGGGCAGCCTACCAGCGAGGAGCTGAAAGAGGCGTATAAAAAGTGTCATGATAATGTTGGAGTTTTTACTGCAGCAAAGGAAGGCTATATCTATAAAATGAATCAAGGCAGAGACGAAGAAGGCGAGGCTAGGTTGCGCAAAAACGACAAATATAGGCATTTATGTACCGAGTGCTTATATCATGAAGGTCTTTTAAAATACAAACCAAAGCCGCCAGATCCCGAACAAATAAAAAGATTTGACGATACGATAAATTTTTACTCTAAACACTGTTTGGACGAAAATGCTACATTTAAAGATACCGAATCTTTTGTAAAATGGGCAAATGAAGAAGAAAGACGAGAGAATGTACTGCGGTTTTTAAAAACACACAAAAATAACCCCGCTAAGGTGATCCATATTGTTGCCAACATAAGTAGTCAAGACAAAGAAAAGCTAATATCCAATAAACTAATCCAAAAATTAAGGAGCAAAAATGCCGCAGAGCGACGATGATAGATCGCTATATAGCGCAGTGAAGGGCGTCGGACAAATTTGCTCCGACCGGCAAAAGTCAAATTTGACCGCTATTTCGGTCAAATTTAAGCTAAATTTGACGAGTGCTCACTCCTCGTCGGTCAAATTTTGCGCCTGAGCAGCGAAAAACGTATCGTTGTGGATATTTTCAAATGCAGCCTTTAACGAGACGAAAAGCTTTGGATTTTGCTTTTCTAAATTTGCCAAAAGCTCTTTAGTTTCAGCTCTAGCGTGAGGCATCTTGATATCAAATCGCATCGCCGGACACGCCTCGTCGCCGATAACCGTAAGCCCGTTTCGCACGGCATTTTCGCGCAGCTGCCTTTCGCGCACGAATATAAACGGCCTGATAACCTCGATACCGTTTGCCGCGACGTATTTTGGAGCAAGCGTTCGTAGCGCACCGTTATAAGTAAAATTCATAAAAAAGCTCTCGACCGCGTCGTCGAGGTGGTGGGCGATGGCAAGCTTGTTAAAGCCATGCTCGAGCGCGTAGGTATAGAGATAGCCACGCCTCATACGCGAGAAAAAGCTGCAAAAGCTGGAATTTTTGCGGATCTTATCCTTGGATATCTCGAATATCGAGCTGTCGATCACGTCGTGCTCGATGCCGTGCTCGGCGCAGTGGCGCGTGAGGTAGGCGTAGTCCTCGCCCATGCCGTAGCTTAGCGTCACGGCCTTAAACTCAAATTTTTCGGGCGTGACGTTTTGCATATGTTTTAGCACGTGCGCGAGCGCGAGGCTGTCCTTGCCGCCGCTAAGACCGAGCAAAATTTTATCCCCGCCGCGCACCATGCGGTATCTGGCGTTGGTCTGCCCGACCTGGCGCAGCAGGCGCTTGCTAAGCTCTATCATAGCCGCTCGATCATCGCGAGCATGAACTGCGCGCTGACGTTTGCTGAGTCTTGCAAAAATTTATCGAAGTCAAACTCCGCACTGCCGCCCGCCTCGTCGCTGATCGCGCGAAGCACGAAAAACGGCACGCCCAGGCTCTCGCAAACTAACGCCACGCTAGCGCCCTCCATCTCGGCCGCGTCGGCTTTGAAGGTTGCTTTTAGCCACTCTTTTTTCGCATTGTCGCAGATAAACTGATCGCCCGTTGCGATGACGCCGCCTTTTAGCGTGATGCCTTTTTCTGCCGCGACGCTAGATGCTAGCGCGTTTAAAGCGTCGTCGCTTTTGATAAAGATACTAGTCTCAGGCACGTAGCCGTGCGGGTGTCCAAACGCCGTGATATCGACGTCGTGCTGCACTAGGCTAGTCGCATAAAGCATATCTCCGATTTTCAAATTTGGATTTAGCGCGCCTGCAACGCCGGTAAAAAGCAGCTTCCGGGCGCCAAATTTCTCTATCATCGCACTTGCGGTTAGAGCGGCATTTACCTTGCCGATCTTCGAGTAGGCGATAACAAGCTCTTTGCCGCCGAAGTTTGCTAGGTAAAATACGTTATTTGCGTGCTTAACCTCTTTGTAGTCTTTGATGCGCTCGAGTAGAGGAGCGATCTCCTCGCGCATCGCGCCTAAGATCGCTATCATCTAAGCTCCTTTAAAAGCTCGTCAAGGCTGCTAAGATCGGTGACACTAAAGGTCGGCTTTTCGGTGATTTTTTTGTTGATACCTTTTAGCACGCTACCGCCAAACTCCACGAAAATATCAACCTCGTTTTCGATGC
>CAURMS010000213.1:0-2794 GCA_963526085.1 uncultured Campylobacter sp.
GCTCTAGCCAGTCAAACGCGATGTATAGCCTAAGCGTTTTTGCAAAGATGAAAGGCCTCGAGTTTCACTACGTAGTTTCAAATTTAAACTCAAATTTGGCGGCAAATCCGATCGGAAATTTTAAATTCGCCCTCGAAAACGGGATGAAAATCTATATAGATAAAGATAGACGAGCACGGGCTAGGGCTTTGGCTTACGAACTAGCCAGCCTAAAAGAGGGTGAGATTTATGGCGATGAGGCAGTAAATTTGACGGATGCTTTTGATAGAAACGGGTTAAATTTGGATAAATTTGACGAACGACTAGGTTTTACGGATACGAATTTAAGCGCGAAAAATATGCCGAATTCGCAAGCCGAGATCGCGCCGAATTTACAAAATCAAGACAGAGAAAATTTGATCAAATTTGACGGATCGGCAAAGCTCGCAAGCGCAAATTTTAGCGAATGCAAAAGCCATAAAAATTCAAATTTAAAAAAATCCGCAGAACAAACAAGCTCAAATTTGCCTGCCGCGCAGGATTGCTTCATCGGCGATTCGCTTTTTATAAACGAGGGCGTTTGGCAGCCGCAGGCGGAGATGGGCTTTATCTCGCAGGCTAGGCAGATAGAGCGCTGGGCGGATGCGGAGGGTAAAACCGTGGATATATTTTTGCCCTCGGGCACGGGCACGTCGGCGGCGTTTTTGGCTAAGCACGTCAAATTTGACGTCTATACCTGTCCTTGCGTGGGCGACGCAGACTACCTAAAAAGCGAGATCGAGGCGCTGACGCCAAACTCAAAGGCGCGCATTTTGCCGCTGCCTAAAAAATATCATTTCGGTGATCTAAAGCCCGAGCTTTATCAAATTTGGCGCGAAGTATGCGAGCAAACGGGGATAGAGTTTGAGCTCATTTACGATCCGGTCGGCTTTTTAACGATGATGGCAAACCTGGGCGCGTTTAAAAACGAGATTTTATACATCCACCAGGGCGGCGCGCTCGGAAATATTAGTCAAAAACTAAGATACGAAAGAAAATTTAAGGAGACGAGATGAAGTTTTTACTCACTAGCAACGAAAATTTTAAGGACTATTTTGCGGCTTTGGTAAACCGCTCAAACGGCGATATGAGCGCGGTTATGCCTGCCGTTTCGCAGATACTGGATGACGTGCGCGCTAGAGGCGACGAGGCACTCTTTGAGCAGATAGAGAAATTTGACCGCTGGAAACCCGACGCAAATAGCCTAAAAATCGGCACTGAAGAGATGCAAAAGGCGTATGACAGCATAGATAGCTGCCTGCGAAACGCGTTAAATTTAGCCTTTGAGCGCATAAAAAGCTACCACGAAAAAAGTCTGCCAAAAACCTGGATGGAGCACGACGAACACGGTGTTTTGCTAGGCGCAAAGTACACCCCGCTAGACCGCGCCGGACTATATATCCCCGGAGGCAAGGCCGCCTATCCTAGCTCGCTTCTCATGAACGCCGTCCCGGCCCTGGTCGCGGGAGTTGGAGAGATCGCTGTCTGTACGCCTGCCGTCGGAGGTAAGGTAAATACGCTACTGCTAGCCGCCATGCATATCTGCGGCATCAAGGAGGCCTATAAAGTGGGCGGCGCGTCGGCGGTAGCGGCGATGGCCTACGGCACGCAAACGATCAAAAAAACAGACATCATCACGGGTCCTGGCAACATATACGTCGCGACGGCTAAAAAGCTCGTCTACGGCGAGGTAAATATCGATATGATCGCGGGCCCTAGCGAGATCTGCGTCATCGCTGACGAGAGCGCCGACCCTCGCCACATCGCCGTGGATCTACTCTCGCAGGCCGAGCACGACGAGATGGCTAGCGCCGTACTCATCACGCCAAATCAAGCCTTCGGCGCGGCCGTGCAAAGACATATCAACGAGGAGATCAAGACTTTAGCTAGGCAGCCCATCGCGCAGGTTAGTATCGATAAAAAGGGCGCTATCATCGTAGCTAGCGACCTTGATGAGTGCGTGAGGCTGGCTAACGAGCTAGCGCCTGAGCACCTAGAGATCGCGACAAACGACGCGATGGAGCTGGCTAGGCAGATCAGGCACGCAGGTGCGATATTTATCGGACACTTCACTCCTGAAGCGATGGGCGACTATCTAGCTGGGCCGAACCATACGCTCCCGACTGGCGGTAGCGCGAGATTTTATTCGCCTCTCGGGGTTGAAAATTTCATGAAGCGCACCTCGCTCATCTCGCTAAATGCAAAAGGCATAAGTGAGCTAGGAAACGCGTGCATGAAGTTAGCCGATGCCGAGGGGCTGGGGGCACATAAGCGTTCGGTCGCGGTTAGACTTGAGGCTTTGAAATAGATATCATCTCTTGGGAGCTTTTAACGGAGCTCGCGAAAAATCGGCTTGACGGACCGGCTTGTCAGTCTGCGCCTATTTTTTGCTTCGTAACCCTTAAAATCTCTCCAAGATATAATATCTCTTGCTTTTTTAGATAAATTTTAAATTCGCCGTGACTTTTGAGTAGTTTTTGAGTGCTTTTTGAAGGGCTAGTAAAAATAAATACTCACGGACGATCGGTCTGCTGCGTTTTATTTTTACGTCGCGACTTCAAAAATCATCTCAAGATATAACGCCTTTTTGTGGAAATTTACGGTTTTTGCGAATTATTTGCCGCGAGTTTAGCGTGTGAAATTTACAAAACAAGCAAGCGGATTGCTAAATTTTACGGCAATCTTGCAAAAGGAAACGATTGAGCCCGAAAAATCTAGTTTCAAATTTCATTTCAGCTAGTGATGAAATGCTTGCTTTTTTGTCAAATTTAGGCCA
>CAURMS010000214.1:0-2793 GCA_963526085.1 uncultured Campylobacter sp.
GCTTTAGATCGAGGAAAATTTTAAAATTTCCGAGCTTTTTTAGCTCCTCCACAAAGCCCGCACCGTCGCGCAAATAGGCTCGCAAGCCCACTTTTAGCCAAATTTTATCGGCCAAACCGGCAAGCTCACTCGCTAGCTGCAAACACTCCCGTTTCGATCCCAGATCAAGCGCGACGCAGAGCTTCACAGATCGGCCTTTAGTGCGTCTAGCACGCCGTTTATAAATTTCGGTGCCGAGTCGCCGCCCAGCTCCTTGCCAAGCTCGATGCCCTCGTTTATGATGACGGCCTTATCGGTAGTGGTAAATTTCATCTCGTACGCCCCTAGCCGCAACACAGCACGCTCGATACTGCCGATCTCGTTTATCTTCCACTCTTTTAGGCGCGCGTTTAGTAGCGCGTCAAGCTCGTCTGCATGCTCCAAAATACCGTGAAAAAGCGATAGCGCGAGGCTTCGCTGATCATTTCGGATCTTTTTTTCTTCTAAAAATTCCTCGACGAACTCCTCGCTACAGCTACCCATTTCGCGCGCGTAGAGTAGCGAAACGACAGCCTGCCTGACCTGATGACGAGTCGCCATTTTACGCCTCCAAATTTTTATATAAGCTTAGCATCTCGATCACGCCCGTCATCGCTTCAAAGCCCTTGTTTCCGGCTTTTGAGCCCGCTCGCTCGATGGCTTGCTCGATGCTATCTACCGTTAGCACGCCAAATGTCACCGGTTTGCCGTATTTTAGCGTGACGTTTGCGATGCCCTTGGTCGTCTCGGCGCTCACGTAGTCAAAGTGAGGCGTAGAGCCGCGGATCACCGCTCCCACGCAGCAAATAGCGTCAAATTTGCCGCTAGCCAGAGCTTTTTCTAACGCCATCGGTATCTCAAACGCGCCCGGCACCAAAATGAGGCTCAAATTTTTCTCGTCACCGCCGTGACGCAAAAACGCATCCCTCGCACCCTCGACCAGCCTATCGGTGATGATGTGGTTAAACCTAGCGCCCACTATGGCGACCTTTTCGCCGCCTTTTAGAGCCAAATTTCCTTCGATTATTTTCATGGTTTCTCCTTTTAGATTATCTTTAACATTATCGCGCTTAGCGTTATTAGCGATAGATAAAACGCCTTTTGCGCGCTCATTTTTTCTTTATCAAACACTATCCCGATGCCCACGGCTCCGACTGCTCCGATACCCGTCCAGATCGCGTACGCCACCGACATCGGCATCGTCTGCATCGCGTAGCTCAAAAGCCAGAGAGAAATGGCGAAATTTGCAACTAAAATCAAAAAATTCGCCGCCTTTTTCACGCCGAAGCTTTTTTGAAATTTGGTTAGAAAAAATACGCCCGAGACCTCGCAGAACCCGGCCACCAAAAGAGCCAAAACATGCGTCAAGATTTTAGCCTTTTTAACCCCAGCACGCCCACGATCAGCGTCGCTATAAAAAATAGTCGCAAGAGATCCGGCGTCTGGCCGCTCGCGCGAAATTCGCTCACGATCTCAGCGATCACGACGAAAAACGCCCCAAGCCCCACGAACACGGTGTATGTGACGCTAACGGGTAAGTATTTCATCGCCATGATAAAGGACGTGAAGCTAACGCAAACAAGCATCGCGGTGAGTGCGATCTCTGGCGCGCTTGATGCGTGCTTTAGCCCATACGCCCAGCCGCACTCAGCCACCGCGCCGCCTAATACCCACAAAAAGCCCTTAGTTTGCATCGCCCAGGGCGTCTTTTATCTTAAAAATTTGAGCGATATTTGCGTCTAGCTCATCCAAATTTAGCATATTCGGCCCGTCGCAAAGCGCCTCGCACGGATTTACGTGCGTCTCATAGAAAAATCCGTCCACGCCCGCAGCTGCCGCAGCTCGCGCTAAATAAGGCACAAATTTCGCGTCTCCGCCGCTTTTTTCGCCTAGAGCGCTAGGCATCTGCACGCTGTGAGTCGCGTCGAAAATCACAGGCGCAAATTCTCTCATCAGCACCAAATTTCGCATATCTACAACCAAATTTCCGTAGCCAAAGGTACTTCCTCGCTCGGTTAGCCACACGCCGTTTTGCTTTGCGACCTCGTATCCATCGCCGCTTATGCCGCGCGTTTCTAGCACTTTTTTAACCGAGTGCTTCATCGCGGACGCTGCTAAAAACTGCCCTTTTTTGATATTTACGACCGCCTTTGTCTTAGCCGCAGCTACGAGCAGATCGGTCTGGCGACACAAAAATGCAGGTATTTGCAGCACATCCGCCACTTCGCCAACAGGCCCAGCCTGATAGCTCTCGTGGATATCGGTTAAAATTTTAAAACCAAATTCCTTTTTTACCTTGGCTAAAATTTCGCACCCTTTTTCAAGTCCGGGCCCGCGAAACGAGCTTATACTCGTGCGATTTGCCTTATCAAAGCTTGATTTGAAATAAAAATCTATCCGCTTATCTTCGTTAAATTTAACTAGCCTTTTTGCCACATCAAAAACGAGCTGCTCGCTCTCGATGACGCAAGGCCCCGCTATTAGTATCATCATCTCTCCCTTGCTACGATTATTCCGCTGATAACGACCAGCATTATACCAAAAAACGCCGCCGCATTAGGCAGCGTATCGCCCATAAAAAAGCCGGTGACGAGCGAAAACACGACGTCCATGTAGCTTATCGCGGCGACAGAGCCCGCCTTTTTGCTCGCGGCATACGCCTTCGTCATATAAAACTGGAAAAAATAGCCCGCAAGCCCCATCAGCACGATTAAGATTACGCCTTTAAAATTCGGCGCCACAAAAGGCGAAAGCAAAAAATCTAAAGGCTCAAAT
>CAURMS010000215.1:0-2774 GCA_963526085.1 uncultured Campylobacter sp.
TTATCTAAATCTACGCCGTTATGAAACTGGTCTAGTTTGTAGATAGGTATCTTTTTATTTCCTACGTCGTTACCGCTGTCTAAGTTTCCTTTTAGTGCGATGTTTGTCGTAGCGCGAGCAGGCACGGTTAGGCCGACTGGGATCTTTATATCGCCGATAGGTCTAGTAGGATCTATCTCTCCTGTTTCCTCGTCTCTCATCCAGCCTTGTACGATGTTGCCGCCGTTATCGACGAAGTTACCTTCGCTATCTCTTGAAAAGTCGCCGTTTCTGGTGTAGTAGGTGGTTTTGCCGCCGTCTGAGCTCACCATGAAAAATCCGTCGCCTTGAAGCGCGATATCGGTTTGTTTGTCGGTGGTTTGCAACGAGCCTTGCTTGAAAATCCTCGTAGTGGAGTTTATCTGCGTACCTAGACCCACTTCCATGTTATTTACGCCGCCGTGTTGATTTTGCGGTGCAGTGGCAATACGCGAAGTTTGGTAAATAAGGTCGTCGAAATTTGCGCGGTTGTATTTAAATCCGACTGTGTTGACGTTAGCGATGTTGTTACCCTCAACATCCATAGCGATCTGGTGAGCTTGTAGTCCCGTAACGCCCGACCAAAGTGATCTCATCATAGCTTTATCCTTTTTGAAAAGTGAATTTTAAGATGACTTAAGCAAAAGACGTTCCAAATTTAAATTTGATTTTAGTTTAGTCTTCGCGAAGGCAGTAGCGAAAAAGAGTATATGAGTTAAATTTGTAATTTTACTTCGAATTTAAATAGAAAAAGTTAAGGCGAAGTATTTTGAGATGATTTTTGGGGCTGTGCAGCTAAAATTTTGCATAGGCTAGACATATTAGTCTGCCGAGCAAAATTTTAGCAAACTCCACAAAAGGCACTCAAAAGACGAGACTAGATCAGAGAATCATCGCACCTATTACACCGCCGATTAGTAGCGGTATATTAAAGAATATAAAAGTCGGCACGCACGTATCGTAAATATGATCGTGCTGGCCGTCGGCGTTTAGACCGCTCGTAGGCCCTAGCGTACTGTCGCTAGCAGGGCTGCCCGCATCGCCCAGAGCTGCCGCGATACCAACCAGTAGGATGATAGCCGCCGGAGAAAATCCCAGCGATATCGAAAACGGTACGTAGATCGCCGCGATGATCGGTATCGTGCCAAAGCTCGTGCCGATGCCCATAGTAACGAGCAGGCCGATAGCTAGCATCAGTATCGCGCCGCCTATTTTGCCGCCTGCGACCGCGCTAGCAAAGCTCACTAGCTGCTCTATACCGCCGCTCTCGCGCAAAACCGAGCCAAAGCCTGCGGCAACGAGCATGATAAATGCGATAAAGCCCATCATCGCTAGACCGCTGTCCATGATTTTGTCGATTTTTCGGTACTCGATACCGCCAAAAACCACCATAACGAGCAGGCCGATAAGCGCGCCAAGGGGCATACTCTCGGTATAAATTTGCACTCCAAACGCCGCAACCGCGCCGCCTAGCACCGCCCACTCTTTTTTCGTCATTTTTAAGTTTGCGGCCAACTGCGCCTCTTGCTCTTCGCTCGTTTCAAATTTGGTGTGCGCGTAGTCGCGTTTTTTGCGGTAAAAGACGAAAACGGCTAAAAGCAAGCCCACTAGCATAGAAAGGCCACCGATCCACATTACGCTTGAGATCTCGCTCATCTGCACCTCTACGCCGTTGTTTGCGAGCTCTTTTTTGATGATACCGTGAAAAATAAGTCCAAAACCAACGCTAAGGCTCACGTACGGCGCCTCTAGTCCGAAAGTTAGTGCGCACGCGACGGCTCGGCGGTCGATGCCTAGGCGGTTCATCAGCGGCAAAAGCGGCGGGATAAGAATCGGGATGAAAGCGATATGAACCGGGATCAAATTTTGCGAAAAGCACGCAATCGCGGCGATTATCAGAGCAAAATAGGTGCTAGTTTTTGCTAAAGCCTTGCTAACGGCGTTTATGAGGATCGCCGTTAGGTTTGTGTTGGCTATCGCGGCTGCGAGAGCGCCGAGCAGGATGTAGCTGAGCGAGGTTTCTAGGTTGCCTTTCATACCCGTTATCAGCGTCGATGTGGTAGCCGTTAGCGCGTCGAAAAACGCCCCTACGCCGGCAAATCCGCCGTGATAGATGAGACCCGCGACTAGGGCGGAAACGAGGATGGAAAGCAGGATGTTAAATCGCAGCAAACAAAGCGCAGTCATCACGAGGATACTGATCACGACGGGGTTGGTTAGCATTATTTTCCTTTTTGTAAATCAAATTCGTAAATCAAATTTCGCCGCCGATCAAATTTGACGACTAGCGGCGAACGAGCGTCAAATTTATCTAACGCGGATGCCTATTTGTGGGCGAGGCGAATAGTAATAATCGTCGCGTCTATCGCGGTATCCGTCATCGTATCCGTCGTCATAGCCTCTCTCGTAGCTTCGGTCGTCCGATTTGCTAGTGCCGCCTTTTTTTATGTTATTGTTTTTTATGTACTGATCGACTAGTTTGTCGCGGTAGTCTCTACCTCGGTCGGTTTGTCTGTAGCCGCCGTACGGAGGGTCCATGTAGATCATTACGTCGTCGTTGTATCTATCTCGGTGGCGGCGTTTTTTGTATTTGTAGCTGTTATCAGGGATGACTATTAAAGATTCGTTTGAATAACTGTCGTAAGCGTTTGCCAAATTTAAACAAAACGCTGTAAAAAGAGCGATTAAAACAAGTTTTTTCATGTCAAATCCTTTCTGCTTATTTCTAAATCATTTTATAACATCAAATTTAAAAT
>CAURMS010000216.1:0-2769 GCA_963526085.1 uncultured Campylobacter sp.
GTGCGGCACTGGCTCGGTCGAAAGTCGTAAACCGAGCAGTTTTTTGCCGTTTCGTCAAAAAATACGCACGCAAATCCCTCCTCGTAGGGCTTTTCTTTGAGACTAAATTTATATCCGAATTTATCTAAAAATCGCGATCTAAACTCGTCCTCGCTTATTTTTAAATATTCCGCCAGCGCCGAGATTTCCGCCGAGCTTATCCATATATAGCCGCTTTCTCCCGTGCAGCACTTACCGCCGCACAGCTCGCACTTGCTAGCGTCAAATTCATATCCAAAGCCGCTTTGTCTTAGCAAGCTCACTCTAGCGCATCCTTGCTTTGCGTATTTGCCGTGGCAAAAATTTCAGCCGTTTTTTTGCTATAAACTCCGCCTTCAAAAACGAAAATCGGAGGTAAAATTTGAGTCAAGGATTTTGAGCTTTTTTTAGCCTCGATTAGCGCCAAATTTGCTGTGCCGCCCGCTTTTGGATACACTAAGCAAAGCCTAGTAAGCGTAAATTTAAACTCCGCTAAACAAAGCAAAATTTCAGATATACGCTTAGCGTCGTAGCAAAAGCTAAAAACTCCGCGCGGCTTTAGCAGCGAATTTGCGCTACCCACAAGCTCTCTAAGGGGCAAATTTTCGCTATATCTAGCGGTGCGCAAATGCTCGTTCTCGCTTTTTTTTACACCGTCGTGGTAAAAGGGCGGGTTTGAGACGATGAGATCATATCTTTTTTCGCTCTTAAATTTAGCAAAATCAGCTGTTATAAACTCGGCTTCAAGTCTGTTTTGGCTAGCGTTTGTGGCGGCTAAATTTACGTTAGCTTCTAAAATATCAAGCAAACTAAGCGAAATTTTAGGAAAATCGCGCTTTAAAAGCAGCCCCAAAACCCCGCTACCGCAACCAACCTCTAGCACCTCGCCGCGTACTCCGCCCTCACGGATAAAGTCATACAAAAACATCGTATCGCTGTTGTAGCGGTAGCCGTTTTTGGGCTGAGTGATTATCATCTATATACCTTGATGATAAATCCTTGCTTATCTTGAGAGGTAATGATGTCATTGCTGTACGATATGCGCGAAAAGTCGCCAAATTCATCTTTTATCATCTCGCCGGCGACCTTGGCGCGCTCCTTGCCGATACCGAAATTTGCGTATGAGTCGATTTTTTCGAGCTCGTCTTGCGGGATCACTTTTGCCGCTTTTGACGTGGCGATAAAGTTACCGCGGCTCACTATCGGCGTGATCTCGAAATAATAATTTGAATTATAACTCTGCAAAAAGTCGCTTACTTTATTTTTGCAAACCTGCGTCGGCTTATCCGAGCCCGCGCTCATGTCCGAGCACTCGACAGAAGCGATGAAAACAACCTTTTTAGGCACTTCGGCTCTAAAATTTAGCTGGATTATCTTTTTTAGATTTTCATTTTCGCTCATCAGCTCTTCATTTTTGGTTAGTATTTGCGCCACTTCGCCCTTTGCGATGTTTTTTTGCGTACTTGTTTTAGCTAAATTTTCCTTTGTGTCGCTTAGATCTTTAGCTCCGTCTTGTATCTGTTTTCTTAGAGTCGCGAGCTCTGCGTCTTTTTGCGTCAAAAGCTCATTTAAAGCATCTAGTTGCTCTTTGTTTTCCTTGGCTGTTTTGATGTCGTTTTCAACTAAAGTCGTGATTTTGTTATTTAAAATTTTATAGTTTTGGATGTTTTTTTTACCAGCGGCGATCTCGTCCGCTAGCAGTTCTTTTTGGATATTTAGCGACTCGTTTAGCTCTGCAACCTTAGCTTCCGCACTTTGCAGTGAGCTATCTTTTTGCGAAATTTGATTTTCTAACTCATAAATTTTACTCTTTAGTTCCGCCACGTTTTGCTCGGTTTCTTGGCGCTCGTCTTCAATCTGATTTTTTAGCTTTTCAAGCTCGGTTTTATATATAGCCTCGTTTTGTTCAATCTCTTTTTCAAATCCTTGTTTTTCTTTCTCGAGCTTTGCGACTAACTCTTTATTCGTCGCGTTTAGCTCATCATTTATCGCTTTTAGCTTAGCTTTTGACTCGGCTTTTTTGTTTGCGTTTTCAAGGCTCGCTTCAAGCTCGCTTATTTTTTTCTTGTCCGCGTCTTGTTCTTTTTCTAGGGCGGCGATCCTATTTTTAGATAAATTTTGAGCATTTAGAGTCTGAGCGTTGTATTCGCTAGCGATCCTTTTTATCTCGCTATCTTTTAGGCCTAGCTCGTTTGCGAGCCTAGTATTTTCGCTCTTTAGTTTTGCGGCCTCCTCGGTCGCCGTTCTTAGTTCACTTTCAAATTTGGTTTTAGTAGAAGTCGCTTCATTTTTTAGCTCGTCGTTTTGAGCTTCGAGCCGTTTTAGCGCATTTTGGCTCTCGTTTTGCATTTTAGCGCTTGATTTGTCAAATTCGCTCTGCTTTTTCTCGAGCTCGGTTTTTAGAGCCTTGATCTCGCTACGAAGAGAAGTCAAATTTTGCTCTAAATTTTTATTTTTCTCGTTTTCTTCCTGCGCTTTGGCTAGTTTTTTGTTTAGCTCGTCGATCGCGCTTAGACGCTGTTTGTCGTTAGCGCTGGCGGCTTGTTTTCGTCTGGTTTCCAGCTCGGCTTTTTGATCGCTTAAGATATTTGAGATTTCTAGATTTTTACTCACTAGATCGACGTTATCGTCATATAGTAGCTTATTTTGAGCGCGCAGTACGCGGATTTGCTCTTTTAGCTCGTCCTCATCGCCTAAAATAGGCGCGTCCGTATAGTTTGCGTCCAAATTTTTAGTATACTTTTCCTGCGG
>CAURMS010000217.1:0-2719 GCA_963526085.1 uncultured Campylobacter sp.
CCGTTTGTAAACTGCGCCAAGATATTTCCCGAATCGTTAGTGTAATAATCCTTTAAAATGCCCTCGCGTACGCCGTCTTGAGCGATAGATATACTTTTTGTTTGCGCTGTACTGGTGACGCCCGAGTAAATTTGACCAGCAGCCACAGGAGTGCCGAAGTCTAGCTCGATTTGCGAGCCGTTATTATCTAGGGCGCTTAAAGTAGAGCTAACAAGCCTGCCATCGTGGTCGAAATTTAGCTCGCCGTTAGCGTTTGAGATCGTTGCGCCGCTTGCGTCTTTTACGGTCGCCGCCGCATCCCAAACCGTACCGTTAGCGCCCTGAGGTACGCGTTTTGTTAGCGTTAGTTCAAGTTTATTTTTCGTACCGTCAGCATTTAAAAGCTCGGTTACGAATTTTTCTTGATTTGCCGCTTCTTTAGTCGTGTTTATTTTTGCGGTCAAATTTGGGGCGGTCGTTAGGTCAAAATCGCTTTCAAATTTTTGACTTATGCTCCAGTTGCCGTTTTCGTCGATTGGAGCGCTAAATTCAGCCGTTTTGCCGTTCGCGTCGGTTGCCGTTACGGTTACTAGATCACCTTTTCTCGGGCGAGTTATCGTAGCATCAGCCGTGACTCGCCCGCGTAAATTTATAGTTCTAGAGGGGTTATCTATGCTGCTATTATATGTAGCGTTACCGACTGGCAAAGTAACCGGCTCGGTTTTGAAAGACGAGTCGAGATTTCCTTTAAAGGTTACCTTTGAAGTCGGTTTGGTCGGTAGATACAAAAACTCAGGCAAGCGAATTTTGCCCTGAGAGCCGATGTCGCCGACGTCAAGGTCTGTGGTGTCTGATCCTAGAGTGTATGCCTGCGTGACTGCGGCGGTGCTGTTTACTCTACCGAAAGCCTCTATCGCGCCCTGGCTTGGAGTTACTTGCGTTAGCGTATTTTGCGTGCCTAGGACGTAGTTGCCTTGATTTGTTACGAGATATCTTTCTTTATCTACGCCAAAGCTACCGGCGCGCGTATAGTATGTGCCAGAGCCGTTCGTTACGCCAAAAAACCCCTTGCCGCCGATCGCCATATCTAGGACGTTATCCGTTTTCATAAACGGGCCCTGCTTGTAAAAGCTAAGCGCCGTCGTCATGCCGGTTGCGCCCAGGCCTACTTGGTCCTGCGTCGGGTTATTGCCGGCGGCAAAGGAGGTCTGATAAAAAATACTTTTAAATTCCGGTATCGAAGCGGTAAAGCCGACGTTGTTTATGTTGGCGATGTTGTTCGCCCAAACGTCCATGCTAAATCCCTGTGTTCTCACGCCGCTAACGCCGTTATACAGGCTTCTTACCATCGTCCTATCCTTTTTTTGGCTCGGTAAATTCTTTGACTTTGTCGATGCTGACGTATTGTCCGCCGACCTTTACCTGTGCGACGCCGTCGATAAATTTGACGCCCTCTACGAGATAGTTGCCTACGCCGCCGGTTTTGGCACCGCCAGCGTGATCGACGTAGTTTATCTCTACCGAGTAGGTGCCTGCTTTTGCGTCGTTGCCTGCGCTATCCTTGCCGTCCCACTCGAAGGTATTTGCACCGGCTTTTGCTTCGCCAAACTCCAGCGTTCTTACGAGTTTGCCGGTATTGTCTCTTATGTTTATTGTGCCGCCTTTTGCCGCGCTTTCTAAAAATCCCGCAAATTTGACGCCTGCGCCTTCTTCTTTTACTATGCCGCTGTCGCCGATTTTAGCCATCTTGCCAAGCACCCCCACGGCGTACATATTTGTGCTGTTTTTTAGCTGGTCGGCTAGCTTTTGCATCATTTTGTTCGTGTTTTCTTGCATCTCGAGCGAGGCTAGCTGGCTAGTTTGGGTTAGCATTTTTTCCGTATCCATCGGGCTTGTCGGGTCTTGATACTGAAGCTCGGTCAAAAGAAGTTTCATAAAAGCGTCCTTGTCTAGCTGGGCGTTTGGATTGGTGCCTGCGGCCTTTTGTAGGGCGTCCGCCGATTTTTTAGCGGCTTGGTTGTTTACCGTAAAGTTATTGGTTTCTAGTCCGTTTGACATCTTTTATCCTTTAAATTTTTATATCTCAAGCAAATTTGATTCCAAATTTACACGTAGCGCGGAATGACGAGCTCTAAACGAGGCGCGGACGCTTCGCCTTGCTCGGCGTCGTCGGAGCTAAATTTGGAGCCTTTGTAGCTTTTTTGCCCTTGCTCTTTTTTGGGCTGATTTTGATCGCTAAAGTTCATCTCAAGCTCGGTAAAACCCATGTTTACGAGGCTGTTTTTAAACTCGGCCTGATTTTGTAAAAACAGGTTCATCGTCTGCGTGTTGGAGCTAAAATTTATGTGCAGATTGTTGCCGCGATTTACCATCGTGATCTCGACTTCGCCCAAATTTAGCGGATTTAGCGTGATGTTAAATCGCATGAAAGGCGATTTGTAGGCTGCGACCTGCTCTTTTAAATTTGAGCTAAAGTTATCAAACGTCTCGCGCACGGCTTGGAAATTTCTAGTTTGTGCTTTGGCGTTTGAGATTACGTCTTTTACCATCGCGTTTAGCTCGCTGTTTTCGCTACCTTCGCTTTGCGGTTCGGTCAAAACTTGCTCCTCGGCGCTCTCGCGCTCCGGAAATAGCAAATTTTGCAAATTTATCTTTTTAGAGTCTTGACCGAGCCCCGATTTTTCGCTTTTTGCGGCAGTTAAATTTAACTCGCTTTCGTCTTTGAGGCTTGGCTTTTCGT
>CAURMS010000218.1:0-2712 GCA_963526085.1 uncultured Campylobacter sp.
TGCGTAAGCCGCGTGCGCCGCAGCCTCGTTTCCGTCCATAGTTTTCATTATTTTAGCCATTTTTCCGCCTCAAATTTTCTTATGTTTTTTAAAAATCTTTTATTATAGAGCTAAATTCCAAAATCTATCATTAATCCGCCGCTTTATATTTTCAAAAAAGATTAAATTTAATAATACAAAGCCTCAAATTTGAGCTACAATCAAAAAATATTTGACGGCCGATTTTTATAAATTTGCCAAATTTAGCCGCTAAATTTTAAAGCAAAGAAGCTACGCGTAAAATTTATCCGCTAGCCGCGATTTTCGCCTTATGTTTTTGCGTCGTGGCGGATGAAAATCGCAAACAAGGCAAAATTTGCGATAGGCTAGCGCAAGAAGATACGTTGCTTCATCATCGACCAAAACAGGCTTGAGGTTATTGTTGCGAAAGACGGCACAGCAGGTAAATGAACCATTATTGGCTATCTGGGCGCTGAGTCTCGTATAAAAAGCCTTAGATGCGGATTTTGACGGCGTTTATTTTAGTATCATCGATGCGCTTGAGTCCCTTGAAAAAAGGGAGCGCATCGGTAAGTCAAATTTGCCTTTTTGCTCAAGTTCTTGCGACAAATTTGATTTAAATTTGACTCGTTATACATACCACTACGTTTTATAAGTGATTAAATTTAACAACTCAAACAAACACTAAAAATAGCCGTTTAGCGAGCTAACTATACGCTACTAAAATTCTAAATTTATCGATCAGCCTCATCTACCCGCTATAAATTTAACCGCCTCAAATGCATTTTGAAAGATCAAATTTGAATGCTCGCGCAAGTCAGCCTCCTTGCCGTAGCCGCAAACTAGCCCGACGCCCGTTATACCAGCACGTTTCGCCGACTCAAGATCCATCCTCGTATCACCGATCATAAAAGCGCTCACCTTATCCTGCGCGCTCGTTTTGCCTAGGCGCTCAAGGGCCGTGTTTATAGGCTCGGGGTCTGGTTTTGGATTTACTACGTCGTCTCTGCCGATCACGGTTTTGATAAATCTCATGACGCCCAAGTGCTCAAGTAAAATGACTGAAAATTTCGACGTTTTCGTCGTCACGACGCCAACGTCCGCAACCTCGCTAGCAAGTGCCAACGCACCCGCCGCGCCCTCAAGTAGCGATGTTTGTTCTAAAAAAATCTGCTCGTAACGAGCCTTATACGCTGCGATATAATCAGGCACGAGATGCGTCGGCGCACCGAGCCTGGCAAACATAAAATCAAGCGGATCGCCGACTAGAGCTTTGACGGCCTCAGGGTTTGGCGTGGGTTCGCCGTGAGCGAGAAATGCCGCGCCAAATCCGTCAAGGATCGCAGGCGTCGAGTCGATGAGCGTACCGTCGAGGTCGAAAAGTATGGTTTTTTTCATTTTACTTCTTTCGTTTTTTATTTTGATGTTGCAAATTTGACGGCATTTTCAAGCCGAATTTACGTTTTAATAAACTTTGATTTTACTTTTTGTATTTTAAAATTTGCCTTAAGCTAGCTTTTGTAAATTTTGATTTTTAAATTTATGCTTTTTGGCTTTGGACTAAATTTTATACGACTGCACTATAAGGCGCCGAAATTAAAGATTTGTTAAAATGTTTATGCTGTCAAATTTGACTTTAAAATATGAATTAGATTTTAAATTTAACGAAAGCAGTGAAATTTAATTTTTGCAATGCGGCAGATAAAGACTACGTCAAAATTTGTACATTTTTAAAGGGCTTGTGTTGTATTGATTTTGGATTAAATTTAATCTATTTGCCTTACGTACCAAATAGGATACGAGTATAAGACCAATCTACAACATACCACACAAAAAAGCCAAAGAACCAAGAAAAACCGTGCAAACCGGAAAATCAAATTTGCTCGTCTTGCCTTTTATCCTGATAGCGGATGCTGAGCTGCGGCGATGGTATAGAGATGCCTTGGGCGTCAAATACAAGCTTAACGCTCTCAAGCATAGCAAACTGCACGTCGGAAAAATCATCGCTCGCACACCAAAATCTAGCGGTCAAATTTACGCTATTTTCGCCCAAACTTCCGACGCCGACAAACGGCTTTGGCTCTTTTAGGATCTTTTTATTTTCGTCGGCTAGGCTTAAAATAATCTCTTTTGCAAGCTTTAGATCGTCTTTATAATCTATGCAAAACACGAGCTCGACGCGCCTAGTGCCCTCTTTTGAGAATTTGATTATATTGCTACTTATGATGCGTCCGTTTGGGATGATAATAGTTTTATGATCGGTTGTACGCAAAACGGTGCTAAACATATTGATCTCTTTGACTGCGCCTTGTACGCCTGCGACCTCGATATGGTCCTTGAGCTTAAACGGCCTAAAAAAATTATCAAAAATCCTGCACCGATGTTTGAAAAAGTATCCTTAAACGCCATGCCTATAGCAAGACCGATAGCGCCGAGAGCAGCGACAAACATAGACGTCTCGACGCCTAAATTTGCGATCGCAGCTATTATCACAAAAGCCATAAGAAGCGTTTTGATGATATTTAAAAGGAAATTTGAAAGAGTTTCGTCAAGTCTGGAAGATATTACTAATTTTGATATAAGATTTGAGATTTTAGCTACTAACCATTTGCCGATAAGCAAGATGGCGATAGAGCCTAAGATTTTTAAAGAGTAGGACGAGATTAATGACCAAATAAGTTCAAATTTAATCTCGTCCATGCATTATTAAGC
>CAURMS010000219.1:0-2706 GCA_963526085.1 uncultured Campylobacter sp.
GTTTTTCTTCGACGTTTTGTTCGCTTCTAGCTACGGAGTTTGGATCAAAGGTCTCGCTTTGGCTATCTTTTCTAGCAAAGTCAAAGTCTATCGTTACTTTGGCTACGACCTTATCCGAGCCACCCACGATAGGCGATAGGACGTTTATGATTTTTTCTTCGAGATTGTGCTCGGCGTCGCGTTTGTAGCGGATTTGTTGCGTAATCTGATCGCTATCGTATTCACCGTCCTCCTCGCCAAGCGGCACTCCGTCTTGACTTACGATTTTTACTTGCTCGGGTTTTAAATTTGCCACCGCTGCGGCGACTAAATTTTTAATGCCCGTGATTTGTTTTAAATTTAAGCTCTGCCCGTCTTTTAAATTTAACACGATAGAGGCGCTTGGCGGCGTGGCTCGCTCGGTAAAAATCGTTTCTTTGGGTATCGCGATGCGCACGATGGCTTTATTTATCGGCGCTAGACTTTCGATCGTGCGAGCTAACTCGCCCTCGAGCGCACGCTGAAATTTGACCTTTTGCTCGGCATCCGTCGCGCCAAATTCTTGCTTGTCGAAAATCTCAAATCCGACCTTACCGTCTTTTAAAATCCCAAGCGACGCGTCCGAGTTTGGCACCAAAATCGTGCCCTCGTTTAAAATTTTATACTTTACCTTATCTTTTTCAAGCTGCTGGATTATTAGCGCAGAGTCTGCGGCGGAAGTGTTTTCAAAAAGTACGCTATAGCCGTCGTAGTTTTCGTTTGAGCTTTTGTGAATGCTCAAAAACACTAAAAAACCGACCACGAGCACGACCGAGCCCGCGGCGACTAGGCGCTGCCTTAACGAGAGGTTGTGATAGACCTGTCCAATTTGTTGAATTGCGGTTTTGAAATCCATTTACTTTAAATTTCCCCCAATTTGTTTTAAAACTACGTCATTTTGACTAGGCAGTCCGATCGTTATGCGAACCGCGTTTAATCCATAAGCTTTTAGATCACGTAAAATTATACCTTTTTTTAACAGATTTTGAGCAAGCTCGCTCGCGTTTTGACGCTCAAACTCAAAAACGATAAAATTCGTAAAGCTTGGCAGATGCTTTATGCCGTGAAGCTCGGCAAATTTTTCGTATTTTTTCATCTCCTCAAAGTTCGTCTCAAGCGTCATTTTTACGAACTCTTCGTCTTTTAGCGCCTCGATAGCCGCTTTTAAGCTAAGCGTCGTTATATTAAAAGGCGCTCTTAGTTTGCCCAGCTCACTCATCACGCTTTCTTCGCCGATGCCGTATCCTACGCGCATGCCGCCAAGACCGTAAGCCTTAGAAAACGTACCCAGGTATATCGCGTTTGGAAATTTAGCTATGAGCCCCTTCGGCTTTATCTCTTTTTTCGCATCTTTAAATTTAGCAAACTCCTGATACGCGCCGTCGATAACCACGAGCGTATCGGCGTCAATCTGCTCTAAAAATTTATAAATTTCCTCGGCGTCTAGGCAGCCTCCCAGCGGGTTATTTGGCACGCACAAAAATACTACGCCGATCTCGTCTTTTTTGGCCTTGTAAATTTGCAAAAACTCGCCTAAATCGTGCTCTTTGCTCTGGGTTTTAAATACCTTCGCACCCGCTGCTTTGGCGTAAATTTCATACATAGCAAATGTTATGCCTGCGGTTAAAATTCCCCTCTTTGCGTTTGCCTTTGCATGCACGGCAAATTCTATTATCTGATCGCTTCCTGAGCCTATTACGATAGATTTTTCGCCCACACCAAATTTGCTCGCTAGCGCAGCCTTTAGCTCGAAGTAGCTGTCGTCGGGATAAAGATGCATTCTGTTTACTATCTTGCCAACTGCTTTTACTACCGCAGGGCTCGTGCCGTACGGGTTTTCGTTGCTGGCTAGCTTGATGACATCTTTGGCGTCGATGCCGTATTCGCGCACGACTAGCTCGATAGGCTTGCCCGCCTCGTAGCTTACCAAATTTGCCAAATTTTCGTTAAATTTCATCTCATTCCTCCCACGCGACGTAGCTTCCTAACCATGCGATCTCATGGCCGTAACTTATCGCTTTTTGTATCGCTTTTTGGACGTTGTCGTCATCGATGTGCCCCTCGAAATCTATATAAAAATTCGCCTTAAATTCGCGCTGTTTTATCGGGCGGCTCTCCAGCTTGGTGATATTTATACCCTCGTCTCTAAATGCCAAAAGTAGCTCCACTAGCCCGCCGGGGCGGTGCTCGGTCTTTGCTAGGATTGATGTTTTGTTTTTTTGCGCGCGCTCGTTTTTAAAATCGCTTAAGATAAAAAATCTCGTGCGGTTTGCGGCGTTATCCTCGATCGTCTCAAACAATATCGGTACGCCGTAAAGTTTGGCTGCGATCTTAGAGCAGATGGCTGCAGAGTTTGGCTCGCTGCCGGCTAGCTGCGCGGCCTGCGCGGTTGATTTTGCCGGGATAAACTCGACGGCTGAAAGCATATGATCGTCTAAAAATTTGCGGCACTGATTGTAGCCTTGCGGGTGCGAGTAGATACGTTTAATTTCCTTTAAATTTTCGCACTTGCTCGCAAAAATATGGTGGATATCCATGCAAATTTCAGCCACGACCTTGACGCTATCAAACCGCCCGAGGCAGTCTAGCGTCGCGCCCACCGCGCCTTCGGTGTTATTTTCGATCGGCACGACGCCGTATTTGGCCTCTTTGTGCTTTAGTTTCGTAAAAACCGCCTCGATACTAGCT
>CAURMS010000220.1:0-2692 GCA_963526085.1 uncultured Campylobacter sp.
TCGGATCTTGTTTTACGAAGTACTTATCCTTTGGGCTGCGACCCGTAAAGATGCCGGTATCGACCATAAAGGTGCCGTTGCTTGATACGCGTCCCTCGCCCATAGCCTTTTCAAGCTCGAAAAGCTCGTCGTAGCTTAGGTTGTGGTTGATTTTTTTGATGTCCTTAAGGCCTAATTTTTCTATTTCATTTACCATTTTTCTTCCTTTTTTGGATTAAATTTTCGCTAAAATTTGACCGTTTGCCACGGTTTGTCCTTGTTGCACCTCGATAGACGTTACCAGCCCGTCTTTTGGAGCGTTTACGTCTATTTCCATCTTCATGGCTTCTAGCACGAACATCCTTTGCCCCTTTTTCACGCTATCGCCCACTGCGACTAGGATTTTAAACACGTTTCCAGGAAGCGTGCTTTTTACCGGCTCGCCGCTACCGCCCGTAGTTTTAGCCGGAGAGAGCTCCGGAGGCGGCATGTGCGCTACGCTTGCTGGTTTTACGCTTTTTATCTCGGCTTTGCCGTCAGCGTCTGCGACCTCGACGTCAAATTTTTTGCCGTTTACGGTGACGCTGTATTTTTCGTTTATCGGAGTTTTTGCGCGAGGGGTCGGCACGCTCGTTTCGCCCGCGTTTGCGGATTTTTTTCGGATATTTACCTTGCCTTCGCCTTTTAAAAACGCGATGCCTTTTTCCTTGCACGCCGCAGCGATAAAGATATTTTCCTCGCTAGGCTCGATACCCTCTTTTTTAAGCAGCTCGCGCGTAAATTTAAGCGACTTGCTCTCGTCTTTGTCGGCGATATCCATGGCGTGTTCTTTGGTCGGTTTTAAGCTTAGCTGCTCGCTAGCTAGCTTAACTACGCTCTTATCGGGCTCAACCGGAGTTTTGCCAAAGTACCCTAGTATCATTTTGCCGTAGCCCTCTGCGATCTTTTTCCACGGGCCAAACATCACGTTATTAAACGCCTGCTGGAAATAAAACTGACTCACAGGCGTCACGCTCGTGCCGTAGCCACCCTTTTGTACGACTTCGCGCATAGCAAGGATGACTTCCGGGAATTTATCCAAGATATTATTATCGCGCATCATTTGGGTATTTGCCGTTAGCGCGCCGCCTGGCATCGGGCTAAACGGTATGAGCGGGCTAACCTGCACGGCCTCAGGCGGCAAGAAATAATCCTTCAAACACTCATTTAGTACGCTTTCGTATTTTAAGATTTTCTCCACGTCAAGCCCGCCCAGATCGTAGTTTTTGCCCTTAACGGCATGCAGCATCGTTAGGATATCTGGCTGACTGGTGCCGCCGCTAACCGGGCTTGCGGCTAGATCGATGCCGTCTGCGCCGGCTTCTAGAGCAGCCATATAGCACGCGACGCTAACGCCTGCGGTTTCGTGAGTGTGGAGTCTGATATGGGTATTTTGCGGGAGGAGTTTGCGAGCCATTTTGATAGTTTCATACACTTTTTGCGGGCTAGAGGTGCCGCTGGCGTCCTTGAAACAAACGCTGTGATACGGTATGCCCGCGTCTAAAATTTCGCGCAAAATCCGCTCGTAAAACGCCACGTCGTGTGCGCCCGAACAGCCCGCAGGCAGATCCATCATTGTAACGACTACTTCGTGCTTTAGCCCGTGGTGAGCGATACGTTCGCCCGAATATTTTAAATTTTCCACATCGTTTAGCGCGTCAAAGTTTCGTATCGTTGTCGTGCCGTGCTTTTTAAAGAGCTTTGCGTGCAGATCGACTAGCTCGCGGCTGCCCGTATCTAGCGTCACGGTATTTACGCCGCGGCTTAGAGTTTGCAGGTTTGCCTCGGGCCCGACCGTTTCGCGAAATTTATCCATCATCGCAAACGCGTCTTCGTTTAGATAAAAATAAAGGCTCTGAAATCGCGCCCCGCCGCCGAACTCAAAGTGCGTTATACCGGCCTCTTTAGCCGCGCTAACCGCGGGCAAAAAATCAGCCATCGCCACGCGCGCGCCGAAAACCGACTGAAAGCCGTCTCTAAAGGTAGTATCCATAACGTCTATAAATTTTTTCGCCATTTTGCCGCCTTGTCAAATTTCAAAATCGTGCTAATTTTACCTAGTTTTAGATTAAGTGGATATAATAAAATCAAAGCATTATCACAAAAATGTTTAACGAGGGGAGCAAATGCAAGAGCGCACGCTAGAAGAGCTTTATAAAAAGCTAAAAGAATTTGATAGGTTAGCCGATAAAGAAGAGTTTTTATTTGACGAGATAAGAGACGCCGTAGAGGCGCAGGATTTGGCGTTTGCCGCGCAAATTTGCGACTTTGTTTTAAACGACGAATTTGAAAAATTCGGCGCGTTTTTAAGAACCAGAGCGCTAATGTGGCTCACGGGCTACATCGCGCAAAATTTAAAAGAAAGCGAATACCCGAATTTCGGCGATTTTACCGACTGTCTGTGGAAATTTAAATGGATAGTCTCGGGCATCGCCAAAAGCTCCGTGATCGGAAAAGAGCTCATAGATAAGGTGAACGAGGCGATGCTGTTTTACTACGAGCGCTTGGAGCTCTCGCTGGCCTCATACTACAAGGCTTTGATGAACCAAAACATCGATATGGGCGATGCTAGAGAGGCTAGAACTAACTACGAGCTGTGGAAAAAGCTCGCCAAAGACGATATGTCCGACTGCGAGGCGTGCGAAGCAAGCGATGAGATCGCATATCTGTGCTT
>CAURMS010000221.1:0-2692 GCA_963526085.1 uncultured Campylobacter sp.
ATTTGACGGAGCGCCAAAGCTTAGTCCCTTTTTAGCCGTCGCTATCACCGCGCTTTCGATGTCGGGATCGCAGTGCCCGAAAATGAGCGGTCCCCAGCTCTGGATGAAGTCTAGATAGCGGTTTTCCTCGATATCGACTAGATACGCGCCCTCTCCGCGCTCTACTATAAAAGGCTCGCCGCCGACGCTGCCAAACGCGCGAACGGGCGAATCCACGCCGCCCGGGATATATTTTTTAGCTAGCCCGAAAGCTTCTTTGTTGGTCATTTTTTATCCTTGTTGAAATTTATAACATATTCGTAAAGCAAATTTATCTCTTCGTCGGTTAGAAAGTAGCTAGGCATCACGCTTTTTGCGCTTAGCACGCCCTCTTTAAACGTCTCAAAATCAAGATTGTTTATCCTTGGCGCTCTTAGCTCGTCGTCGATGACCTGCTTGGTTTTTTTATCGAAATGTCTATATTTTGATATGAGCGAGCCTTCGCCGCCGCTGCCGTGACACTTGTCGCAGCCGATGCCGCGCGGGTTTTGATAGAGCATCCTTGCGTATTCGTTTTTCGTGATAAAATCGCTCGCAAACGCCGCACCGCAAAGCAACCAAAAAATCAGCCAAATTTTCATAAATTCTTTCGCTTTTTCGTAAATTTAATCTAAAATTAGCTATCATACAATCTTTGCGATTAAAAAGTAATAAAGGACAAAAATGACGATATTAGACGGCAAAAACGTAAGCGCACAGGTAAAGGAAAGAGTAAAAAACGAAGCGTTAAATTTGAAAAATCAAGGCATAGAGCCGGCGCTTGCGGTGATACTGGTCGGTGAGGATAAAGCCAGCCAAACCTACGTCGCGGCAAAAGAAAAAGCCTGCATAGCCTGCGAGATAAAAAGCGTGATGCACCGCTTGCCCGAGTCTACGACGCAAAGCGAGCTAATCGCGCTAATAGACGTGCTAAATTTAGACGACGGCATCGACGGCATCCTAGTTCAGCTGCCACTACCAAAACACATAGATACGAATAAAATTTTAGAAACCATAAGCCCTGAAAAAGACGTAGACGGCTTTGCCGCTATAAACGTCGGCAAGCTAGCTAGCGGGCTTGACGGGTTCGTACCGTGCACGCCGCTAGGCATAATGGAAATTTTTAAAGCCTACGATATAAATTTAGAGGGCAAAAACGCCGTCGTGATCGGACGTAGCAACATCGTGGGCAAACCGATGGCAAATCTACTGCTAAACGCCAACGCGACCGTAACCGTGACGCATAGCAAAACGCGAAATTTAAAAGAAATTTGCGCGGACGCCGACATCCTAGTAGCCGCTATCGGCAGGGCCGATTTCGTAACGGCTGATATGGTAAAAGACGGCGCCGTCGTAATCGACGTAGGCATAAACCGCATGGACGACGGCAAGCTAAAAGGCGATGTCAAATTTGACGAGGTAGCGCCAAAATGCTCGTTCATCACGCCCGTTCCAGGCGGCGTAGGTCCGATGACTATCGCGATGCTGCTATCTAACACCATAAAATCGGCCAAAAACCGCGCGAAAAAGGCATAAATTTTGAAAAAAGCGTTTAATAAATTTTTAGATTTTTCAAACAGCTGGACGGGCACGGTCGTCATCGTCTTGCTCGTGATTTTCTTTGTCGCGCAGGCCTTCGTGATACCGTCTGGTTCGATGAAGGACACGCTTTTAGTCGGCGATCATCTTTTCGTTAAAAAATTTAGCTACGGCATCTCGACTCCGCGCATTCCGTGGATAGAGGTCAAGGTTTTGCCAGATTTTAACGGTAACGGCCACCTCATCGAGGGTGCAAAACCCGAGCGCGGCGATATCGTGGTTTTTCGCTATCCTCACGATGAAAAGATCCACTACGTCAAGCGAAATTTCGCAGTCGGCGGCGATGAAGTGATTTTCACCGAAAAGGCGCTATTTTTACACCCGCACGAGGGCGAGGAGTTTATAAAGGCGAATTTCGACGAAAAAGATATCGTTAAACTAGGAGGCAAACTTTTCGTCAAAGAACCCTATAAATTCGGCGGCATCCACTACGACGAGAAGGTAAATTTATTTGAACTAGCCGTAAACTACCTAAACGCGAGCAAATTCGCCATGCAACCCGTTATCGTAAACGAACTACCCAGCGTAGGCAACTATCCGTTTAACGCATTTTATTTTCAGGTCCCCGAAGGCGAGTTTTTCATGATCGGCGATAATCGCGACCACTCAAACGACAGCCGATTTTGGGGCCCCGTGGCATACAAAAATATCGTAGGCAAGCCTTGGTTTGTATATTTTAGCTGGGATGACGAATACAAAATCAGATGGAACAGAGTCGGCAAGAGCGTGGATTTTATACAAAACTCGACGGAGCTGCTAAACGCCGCCAGAGCCGAAGTCAAAAATGACGGAAACAAGATCGAATGAACCTTGATAGCATCGACTTCGCGCAGGTAACGATCCTAGTCGCCGTGCTCGTTATCTCCGTCGTCGGACACGAGATCGCGCACGGATATGCGGCGTTTAAATTCGGCGACCTAACCGCCAAAAATTTGGGGCGGCTCAGTATAAATCCCATAAAACACGTCGATCCGCTAGGCACTATCGTCGTGCCCGCACTCATGTATCTTAGCACGGGAGTGACGTTTGGCTGGGCTAAACCCGTACCCATAAATTTACGCACGGTGCTTTATAA
>CAURMS010000222.1:0-2687 GCA_963526085.1 uncultured Campylobacter sp.
ATCCTAAACACCGCCGTGCTAAAGTCGATTTCGTTTATGCGAGCTTTAGCGCCTATTTCGTATTGTTTCGAGCGATACGGTTTTAGCACGCTAGTCGTACCGTCGGTGTTCGTGCCGCTGCCGCCTTGTTGCAAGCTATCGGCAAAGGTAATATAGGTGCTCACGTTTTCAACCGGTTTATATACCAAGCTCGCGCCGTAGCTAAGGCCGGATTCGTCGTATTTGGTCACGATAGGTTTTAGCTGTCTTTGCGTAGCGGTTATGGCCGGGCGAGTGCGCTCTTTGATCCAGCTGTTTGAGAGGCTTAGTAGCAAGCTAAAGTTATCGTTTATCGTGATATCGTCTAGCACGGAGATATTTTTCATATCGGTTGTGCTGAGTTTATATAAATTTGAGCCTTTTTTAGAGTTTGGATGCGGGAAAATTTTAGGATCGTTGATGTTTGCCGAGCCGGCTTTTGTAGTCGTGCTTAAATTTGAGTAGCGATACTGCACGTATCTGTATCCGTTTGCCTGCACGCTAAAGTTGTGATTTAGCCCCCGTGACCGCCTTTAAATAGCCGCTAGGCAGGTCAAATCTATACGCCGCTGTCGCTCCGCCGCTGTGATAAGTATCATAGTTGCCGTTTTTATCGGTGATCCTGTTTACGACGCTGTGTATGTGGCGATCTGCTCGCTGGAACTGATATCCGCCCTCGAAATACCAATCCTCGCTCGGAGCGTATTTAAATTTAGCGCTAGCCGTCGTTGTTTTTAGATTCATACCGCCGTATGGCTGACCAAGACCAGGAGTTTTGTTATCGACCGGATCTGGTAGCTTTAGGTCGTTTCTAATCATGCCGTCTTTTACGTAAAGCGCAAAAAGTCCCGCAAAGCCGTGAGTGTTATGCTCGTAGTAGCTAGCTGCGGTCTCAAACGTAAGCGACTCGGTCGGATAAAATTCGAGCGTGATGCTGGCTAGGCGGCGCTGATAGTTGCTGTCTTTTACTTGTTTTGCGCCGTCTGAGCCGTATACGACCGCGCGGTAGCCTACCTTGTCAAATTTCATCGAGCTATCTATGCCCACACCGAAGTGCTCGCGAGAAGCGTAGTCCACCCAGATGCTGTGCTCGTTATCTACCGGGCGTTTTCTAGTGTAGTTAAAGACGCCGACAGGATTTTGCGGGCCGTAGAGCGAGCCGGCAAGACCGTTTTGTATCTGCAAGCTCTCAAACATCGCCATAGGAATCGCCGTAGTCGAGATAGCATAAAAGCCGTCCCAAAAAACGTTACCCACGACGCTACCCTCAAAGCCGCGAGTTTGCGGACGACCTACCGTGGTGCCGCCTCTCATCTGAACCTGCGCGGACGGGAAGTATTTTACCGCCTCCTCAAAACCGGTCACACCTTGGTGATTCATCGTTTCTTTTGTGATCGTGTTTATCTGATACGGCGTATCTAGTACCTTTTTGCTGGCCAGGATGCCGTTTTGTACATTTTTAGCGAGGATGCCTTCGCTGATACCGCTCTCGCTGATGTTATCGCCGACGCTGTTTATCTCGACGCCTTCTAGCTTAACCGTATCTGCGGCATTTGCTTGCGCTGCAAATAACGCCAAAACCGCACATGCGGCAACTGAAAATTTCACTCTCATTTAGACTCCTTATTGGTTTTATGCTAAATTTGCATAATGCGCGTATGTTACAAATTGTTTACTTAATGCCAAATTAAAATTTTATATCTATATAATTTATGTTAGTATATTTTTAATTTTTTTCAGGACTCTTTTTTTTGAGATAAAATTAAAATTTTTAAATATCCGATTAACATCTTTGTAAGTCATAGTTAAGTAAAATCGGCCTTTAAATTTAACTCGGGAAAGGGAAAAATGCAGGCGGATAAGTGGATATTTTACTCTTGCGTCGCGCTCATTACTATCGGCATTGTTTTTTCGCTATCCTTGCCCGTTTTTACCGTGCTTTTTTTAAACTACGAGCCTTATCATTTTTTCATCAGACAGCTTGTCGTGGGGGCGATTGGGATATTTTTGATGTGGGGCATATCGCGCCTAGACCCCGATAAATCGATGGTCTGGATCGGCTTTTGTCTATTCGGCTTTTGCGCTATCGCTATGGGAGCTATGCACGCGCTACCTAGTTCGCTGGTTACCGATGCGGGCGGAGCCAAGCGCTGGATACGCTTGCCAGGCTTTTCTTTGGCACCCGTTGAGTTTTTTAAGATCGGTTTCGTTTACTTTTTAGCATGGAGCTTTGCGCGCAAGATAGATGAGAGAAAAAAAAGCTTAAAGCAAGAATTTAAGCTCATTTTGCCTTATATATTTTTGTTTTTGATCGCCGTTTATCTCATCGCCATCCTTCAAAACGACCTCGGACAGGTCGTAGTTTTAGCACTTACGCTTATCGTTATGATGCTGTTTGCCGGTACTAGCAAGCGACTTTTCGTCATCGGTATGGCGGGCGCTTCAGTGCTTGCTTTCGTGGCTATTTTCACGTCAGAACACCGAATTTTGCGTATAAAATCATGGTGGGGCACGGTGCAAAATATGGTCCTTTCACTTATGCCCGAAAATATGGCAAATATGTTTCGCGTCGAGGGCGTGCCTGAGCCCTATCAGATCTCGCACTCGCTAAATGCCATAAAGCACGGCGGATTTTTCGGCGAGGGGCTGGGAGCGGGCGTGTTTAAGCT
>CAURMS010000223.1:0-2683 GCA_963526085.1 uncultured Campylobacter sp.
TGCGGTATTTAAGATATATCCGCATGATTTTATCGCGGGAGCTAAGAATATATTTTTACCAAGGCTTGCTTTTACCACGCAGTTTGCACGGCGAATGAGCGCTATCAAAAAGACGACATCTAAAAGCGAGGGGTGGTTTGCGATGATTATCTGCGAGGCGGAGCCAAGTTCGGAAGAAAGGTCAAATTTGGTGCGCTGATAGCCGCAAATTTGAGTAGAAAATATAAAAAATCTCCAAGCCAAACGCACCAGATCGCGGCAAAAATTTCGGATAAATTTAAATTTATAAAGCCCAAGAATCGCAACCGGAACAAAGATCAAATTTCCAAGCGCGCAAATGAGTCCAAATAGCGCAAAATTCGCCCCTACGATAAAAATCTTAAACCAGTGACGAGGGCTCATAATCCCACCGCCAAGCGGAGTTTTTATCCGCGCTTTGCCAGGAGCATTTTTGCTTCGGATCAAAATTTTGCAGGAATTTAACGAGCAAATTTTCATCCGTCTTGCCGCTAATTTCGCTTTGCGATAGGCTCAAATTTTCGCCCTCGCTAACTAGCAAACAAACCATACAAGAGGGCGCAGACTCGTCAAAATACTCCTGCGAAATGCTCTCGTGATAGGCTAAAACCAGAGCGTTTTTGGCTCCGCTTTTTAGCATCAGATGCGCCTGCAGTAAAGCGTACTCTAGCGGCGCGTATGCCGAAACGGCCGAGATTTCGCTGCGATTTTTAAAATTTATCGCTAAAAGCGAGGAAAGTGCGTTGTGAACCGAGAGCGAAAACGAGGTCGGCGAGATGAGTTCGCCGTGAGCTAGCGTGTTTTGCAGCTCAAAACAGCGATTTATCTCGCCCTCATAAGAGCTAAACACGATAGGCATATCAAGCGGCGCGATGTTTTTGGTTAGATCAAAGGCGCACTTTGCCGCGCGGCTAAGCCTGCGCCGCTCAAGCGGGGGCACGTGCGAGACGTCAAGCTCTCTCTCGTATGCCGCCAGCTTCGCGTCCTGCGCGCCGTTAAAAACTACCGCATCAAAAAAATCGAGTTTAAAATTTAGCCTCATTCGCCCCTCTCGCCGCTATTTCGCGATATCGCCTTTTAGCGTTACGCCGGCCATCAGAGCACCAGCTCCGCACTGAAACTGCGTTTTGGAGTCAAAAGGCTGTTTTTTGTAGTAGCCAGTTAAATTTACCACCTTCGCGCCGCCCTCTTGCACCGCGCGCTCTTGGAAAGTCTTTATCGCCGACAAAAACGCCCACTGGCACGCCTCTTTGTCGCTTTTGTTAAAGGCGTTGGTTTTTTTGTTTGCCATTAGGCCGCTCTTGATGATACCGCCTTTCGTACCAGAGCCGAAGCTTAGCTTGATGTTTGGATTTAACACCTCTTTTGCCTTCGGCGAGCTTAACGCCTCCTCGATCGAAAAGCTAAGCACGTCGTCGCGCGCGCTCAAATTTAAAGCCAAGGCGCAAACACCTGCTAAAACTAATAATTTTTTCATTTTTTCTCCTTATTTCAAATTTGCTTTTAACGCCACCGCAGTCGCCATATTTCCGACTACGCATTGAAATTTATCCTTGCTGTCTAGCAGCTTGTCTTTAAAATTTCCTTGTATGTTCACGACGCTGCTTTTGCCCGCGTTTTTCGCCGCCGTTTGCAAATCGACCAAAACCTTAACGAAAACGTATTCGCAAGACTCCTTATAGTTATCCTCGCACGGGTCTTTTACCGCATCGCCGAAACTATCTTCCTCTACCGCGCGGTATTTGTTGCTACGCCTTTGCGATTTTACGGGCTCTAGTTCCTCGTCCGTCTGCTTAGAAAACTGCAAGCTTATATCTTTTAGCAGATATTTCTTTGCGAATTTAGACTCCAGAGCGCTTGCGATATCGTGCTCGTAAAACTCGTCCTTTGCCGCAGAAAAAGAGCAAATCAAAAGTAAAACGGTTAAAATTCGTTTCATATTTTACCTTCAAATTTTAAATTCTTTTAAATATCAGCGAGGTATTTACTCCGCCGAAAGCAAAGTTGTTGCTCATCACAAAGTCCGTATCTATCGCGGTTTGCTCGGTCAGGTAAAAAAGCGGCGCGCAACTAGGATCGATGTGGGTTAAATTTATAGTTGGGAAAAATCTTTTCTCGCGCATCATCATCATGCTAAATATCGCCTCCAAACCGCCGCAAGCGCCCAGCGTGTGGCCGAGGTAGCTTTTTAGCGAGCTAATAGCGATCTTATCGCCAAAAAGCTCGTTTGTAGCGATACTTTCGGCGATGTCGCCCTGCTTAGTCGCCGTGGCGTGAGCATTTACGTAGCCGATCTTTTCAGGCGTTAAATTTGCGTCTTTTAAAGCTAGAGCCATCGCGCCTTTCATCGTCGCGCTTTGCGGGCGCGTGACGTGCGAGCCGTCGCAGTTTGAGCCAAAGCCTACAACCTCGGCGTAAATTTTAGCCCCGCGTTTTACGGCGCTCTCTTCGCTCTCTAGCAAAAGTATCCCGGCACCCTCGCCAAGCACTAGCCCGTCGCGCTCCTCGTCAAAGGGAGTCGGCGAAATTTCAGGTGAACTATTTTTCACGCTAGTGGCGTAGAGCATATCAAACACGTACGCCTCACTCGGACACAGCTCCTCCGCGCCGCCTGCTAGCATCATATCGATCTTGCCGCTTTTTATGCTCTCGTAGGCGTATCCGA
>CAURMS010000224.1:0-2652 GCA_963526085.1 uncultured Campylobacter sp.
CATGCTAAAAGATATCAAGGGTCTTAACGTGCAAAAAGAGGGCCTAAAATACTCCGTCGGCTTAACCGACGCCGAGAAGGCCGAGACGATAGAATACGCGATAAACCAGGCAGTCGAAACGATCAGAAACCGTCTCGATCAGTTCGGTCTAGCAGAGCCGACGGTAGCAAGGCAGGGCAAGGATAATATCCTAGTCGAGCTTCCCGGCATCAAAACGGCGGCTGATGAGCAGCGCGCTCGCGATCTCATCGCAAAAGCCGCACACCTCCAGCTAATGGCCGTCGATGAAAAGCGCCAGTCGCAGGCAAACTCGATGAGCGAAGCCGAGGCTGAGAGCTACGGCGACATCATCTATCCGGATGTCAAAAATGCGCAGATAAAATACGTCGTAAAAAACATCCCCGTCCTTGACGGTGCGATGCTAACGGACGCCAGAGTCGCCTTTGATCAGCGCACGAACGCGCCTATCATCAGCTTTACTTTAAACGCGGAGGGAGCTAGGATTTTCGGCGACTTTACCGGTGCAAACGTAGGCAAGCGCCTAGCTATCGTGCTTGACGGCAAGGTGTACTCGGCTCCTTCGATAAACGAGAGAATCGGCGGCGGAAGCGGCCAGATAAGCGGCGGATTTAGCGTAGAGGAGGCTCACGATGTAGCTATTGCGCTTAGAAGCGGCGCTCTTTTGGCTCCGGTAAAAATGCTAGAAAAGCGAAGTGTAGGACCAAGTCTTGGTGCTGATAGCATAAGACAATCTATGATCGCGCTTGCGTCGGCTTCGGTTTTGGTTGTGCTGTTTATGATAGCTTATTACGGATTTAGCGGTATTTTGGCAAATATCGCACTTGTCGCAAATATCTTAATATTAGTCGCCGTTATGGCGATGTTTGGTGCGGCTCTAACACTACCTGGAATGGCCGGTATAGTGCTAACTATCGGTATGGCGGTCGATGCCAACGTCATCATAAACGAGCGTATCAGAGAGCTGCTGCGCGATGGAGCTAGTATCGCAACGAGCGTGAAGAAAGGTTATGAGAACGCGATGAGCGCGATCATTGATGCAAATTTGACTACGCTTATCACCTCGGTCGTGCTTTACGCCTACGGTACTGGACCTGTTAAGGGCTTTGCCGTAACTATGGGAATAGGTATCATCGCTTCGATGATAACGGCGATCTTAGGTACTCACGGTATGTTTGATACGATTATAAATAAAATAGAAAAAAGCGGCAACACGCGGTTTTGGTTCGGTTATAAAAGGGTATAAATGCAATTTTTCTCAAAGGCACATGTTTATGATTTTATGAGCAAGCGCTATATCGCGCTCGCCGTATCTGCCGTACTATTTTTCGGTTCGCTATTTTTGATGGCGACGAAAGGCTTTAACTACGGTATCGATTTTTCGGGCGGTACGCTCATTCAGGTAAAATACGATAGCGCAGTTTCTCTAGATAAAATTCGCGCGGCTTTAGTAAAAGATGAAGCCTATAAAAATGCGAGCGTTACGGAGTTTGGCTCGGCAGAGGAAGTTACGATTAGATTTTCTGGAGCAAACTCAAATTTGGGTAGTGACGTCGGAGCTAGCGTAGCCGAGCTTTTAAAAGATACGGGCAAATTTGAGATCCGCCGTACGGACGTGGTTGGACCAAAGGTCGGCGACGAGCTACGCGAAAAGGGCGTGATGGCGCTTGCGATCTCGCTCGTGGGTATTTTGATCTATATCGCGTTTAGATTTGAGTGGAGATTTGCTATGGCGGCGGTTGCTTCGGAGATTCACGACGTCGTGATTACGATGGGCGCGATCAGCTTTTTTGCCATCGACGTAAATTTGGACACTCTTGCGGCGATCCTTACGGTCGTAGGTTACTCGCTAAACGATACGATCATCGTCTTTGACCGTATCAGAGAAAATATCAAAACCAGCAAGAGCACGCATCTTGATACGATAATAAACGAATCAGTCTCTGCGACGCTAACTAGAACGATACTCACATCGGGCACCACGCTCATCACGGTCGTCGTGCTATTTTTGTTCGGCGGAGATATGATACACGGATTTTCTTTGGCGCTGATAGTGGGCATAGTCATCGGTACGCTTAGCTCGATATTTGTCGCTGCGCCTATGCTTTTGTGGTTTAAATTTAGCGTGGAGAAATACCGCGCGATGGAAGCGGAAAAAGCGCGCGTACAAAGAGAGAAAGACAAGCAACGCGCGATGTTTGAAAAAGGCACTATATAAGGAGATGCGATGAACTGGGGCAAGGTTGTTTATATATTTTTCGCGCTTATGAGCCTGACGACGACGGCGGGGTTTTTATATGACAAAAACGAGATTGCGCTATTTGTGGCGGCGAGCGTAAACGTGATCTCGACGCTGCTAAAAATCGGCGTCAAAAACGTCTTTGCCGCCGAGCTTTTTGCTAGCTCGCTAGTGGCTGATTTGCATCTTATTCCGGCTTTTGTGCTGCTTCAGGTAAACGGCAACGCGCATATGGCGTATTCGCTAGCGATCGGCGCCGCGATAGCAAACGTCTTTTCTTTGGCGCTTGTTTTGGTTGAGTCCGGCAAGACACAAGAAGAATTTTAGGAGTTAAAATGAGTGAAAATTTAAAATACGAGCCGGCGAAAATAGAAAAAAAATGGCAAGAAATTTGG
>CAURMS010000225.1:0-2647 GCA_963526085.1 uncultured Campylobacter sp.
CTTGCTAAAGCGTAATTTTTGGGAGCCAAATTTGCCATTTCACCGACCCAAGAGGTCTGCCTGGCGGTCAAATTTCGCTCCTCGCCATTTTGCGATATTTTTAGTTCCATGGGCGCAGGTTCTTTTAAATTTACCTCCGCGTACTTATACAGCAAAGCGCCGCATACGCAGACGAAAATCAGTAAAAAAACCATCGCGCCCCAGAGCAGATATCGCTTCATTTACTTATGACAGCTGTTCTTTGATAATATCGCCCAGAGTAACCTTATCGTCGCTATTTATCTCGTTTAGCACCTCGCGCTCTTTTTGTCTTGCAAGGCGCCTTACGCTTAGGCGGATTCTATTTTTCTTCTCGTCGATAAAAGCTATCGCAGCTTCGATATTATCGTTTATGTTTAGGTTTTCAGCGCTTACGCTACCTAGGTCTTCTTTGCGGATGAGCGCATCGACGTTATCGCCGAGCTCTACAAATACGCCAAAATCTTTAATATCGCGAATTTTACCAGTCACGATGTCGCCTACGTTAAATTTCTTCGCATAGGCTTGTACCGGGCTTTGTTTTAGATCCTTTTGACTAAGAGAAATTTTTTGCTCGTTAGAGTCGATTTTGATGATTTTTACCTCAACCTCGTCGCCCACTTTAAACAAATCTTTGCACTTGTCGTTTCTATCCCATGAAGCGTCCTCATTATGGAGCAAGCCCTCAACTGCGCCAATCCTAACAAATGCTCCAAAGTTGGTCACACTAGTAACTACGCCTTTAGTGACGTCCCCTTCTTTAAATTGGGCTTTAAATTCGTCAAACGGTTTTTTGAGTAGGTTTTTCAGACTCACTCTTAGGCGGCGATCTTTTGCGTCTATCTCGATAACCTCGACGTCGAGCTCCTCGCCTTCACTGATGTGATCTTTTGGATTTTTGATATTTTTATCCCATGAAATTTCAGAAATGTGCAAAAAGCCCTCTATGTCGTTGCCAAGATCGACAAATGCACCGTAAGGCTCTATGTTGCTGACTGTTACTTTTATAGTGTCGCCCACATCTAGTCCATCTTTTATCTCTTCCCAAGGATCCGGAGTTGCAGCCTTGATAGATAGAGACAGGTGTTTTTTCTCGTTATCGTATTTGATAACTTTTACTAAAACTTTATCGCCCTCTTTGTAGATAGAGCCCGGATTTACCGGTCCTTTATAGCTTATCTCGCTGTAGTGTACGAGTCCGTCTACTCCGCCTACGTCTACAAACATGCCGTAAGTAGTGATTTTCTTAACCACGCCTTCTATCACGTCCGTATTTTCAGCGACCGCAGATATCGCTTCTCTTTTTTTCTTTCTATCTTCGTCAAGTAGTTTTTTTCTTGACACGATAATGCTTTGCTCGTCTTTGTCTATTTTTATGACTTTTACTTTAAACGACTTTCCTACCACCGCGTTTGCGTCTTTAAAGCCGCCTTGCGAGCGAGGCAAGAAAAACTCGATACCGTCGCTGTTTTGGGCAACAAAACCGCCTTTATTTTTACCGATTATTTTTACGTCAAATATGTCTTGATTTTCTTCATTATATGAGTCTATATAGGCTTTTACTTTTTCTTTTCTAAGCGCTTTTTTATGAGATACGATCGGCTTTCCGCCTCTTGAACCGGTTATGACGACTTTGATCGTGTCACCAGCCTTAAATTTAAGCTCTCCGTTTTCGTCCTGGATCTCGGAAATATTTAAAATTCCCTCTGATTTTTTACCGACGTTTACAAAAACCTCGTCGCCCTTAATATCGACGATTATTCCGTCGCTATCTTCTTCAGTCTTTTTAAAAGACTCCTCTAACATCGCGGCAAAATCGTCGTCTTCGATACCGTCGTTTGCCTTACTAAGCTGAACTTTTTTGTTCACCGCAGCCATCTTGTTCCTTTTGTATATATTTTGCTTTTAACACAATTAGACTCAATTTTACTTAATATTAACTTATTTGTAGATTAACTTGCGAAATTTCAGGGGCAAATTTGAAATTTTGTTTAAAAAGGTAATGAGTATTTATTAAATTTGAAAGCTCTCCAGCTTATCAATCACTTTTTGGATAATCCAATCAGGCGTAGAGGCTCCAGCGCTCACTCCACAGAGATTTTTCCCCTCAAACCATGTACGCTCGAGTTCTAACTCATTTTCCACGAGATAGCTATCCTCGCAGGCGGTTTTTGAGATGAGATAGAGCTGCTTTGTATTCGAGCTGTTTTTGCCGCCGACTACAACCATCACGTCGGCTCTAACGGCTAAGTTTTTAACAGCTTCTTGGTTTTCAAAAGTAGCATTGCAAATAGTGTTAAAAACGCGCACCTCTTTTACGCGCAGCATCAAATAGTTTACGATTTGCATAAATTTTTCTACTTTGCGCGTCGTTTGGCTGATGACGGCTACTTTTTGAGCTAGCTTTACGCCCTCTAGCTCGCTCTCTTCAAGTACGACGAATACCTTGCCGACGGCGTATGATTTCACACCCTTTATCTCGGGATGTTTTTCATCGCCGAATATCACGATATCGTAGCCCTCTTTGCTCATTTTCTCGCAAATTTGCTGAGGCTTGGTGACAAACGGACACGTAGCGTCGATCACTTTTATATCGGTCTTTTTTAGCTCTGCAAGGTCGTTTTTAGTG
>CAURMS010000226.1:0-2636 GCA_963526085.1 uncultured Campylobacter sp.
AATATAAACCTCGCAGTCAAATTTGGCAAAAATTTCAAAGATTTTCTCCCAAATATGTTTTGGCGGCGTTTTCATTTTATTGCCAGCACTTAGGCTCACGCCGATCTTAAATTTATCGCTTTTTACGATATTTTCGCGCGGGACAACGAGGGGTTTTTGCAAGCATTTTTCATATTTTAGCTCGCTAACTCCTACTGTTTTTAAGTAGGTTAGCAGCGTGAGATCATTTAGAGTATGCGGCACTTTTTTCATACCGAGCGCCAGCAGGGCAAAGTCGCTAGATACCGCGTAGTGATGCACGGCGACGATGTTTTTAGCTAGAGTGCAGCGCGCCAAAAAGAGATTTAGACTGTTTGGCATCAGCACGTAGACGCTCTCGTAGTTGTGTGAAAAAAGCTCGAGTGCAAGCGCTAGTTTGGAGGCTTTTTTGCGTTTTACGTCGTTTATCGTAAATATCTTTTCTATTCGCCGGTCGTGTTTTGCGAAGGCTAGGTTTATCTCGTCGATTAGCACGTCAAATTTACCCAGCTTTTCAAAGATCACGGCCGAGTTTACGTAATCGCCGATTTTAGCGGTTTGTATGAGTAAAATTTTGCCTTTTTTGCCTTTAAATTTTAGCTTTTTCATCGCAAAAAGATATGGGTAAATCAGCAAATAAATGAGAAAATATATCAAAACGTAGGCCTTTATTATTTATAAAATTTAGCCTAAATTTAGCATAAATTTATAAATTTACGGCCGGTTTTTGAGCGATTGCGAGTAAAATTTAGCCAAAAACCGCTTACTGGATTTTAATGATTTTATCGTTATAATGGGCGTTTAAAATTTAAGGAAAAAAATGACGAAACTGCAAAACCGCCTGCAAAACGCCGCTTTATACCTCGTTTGCTTTTTTATCGCTTGCGAGCATATACCGCGTATGACGGCGGCGAAAAACATCTCGCTTTATCTCGCGCTTGTCTGCGCGATCTGGCTTTATTTCACGGATAGGACGCGATTTGCTGCAAGAGTCGGTGTAAATTTCAGCCTTTCTCGCGCGCCTGCGTTTTGCCTTATCGCTTTTACTTTTTACGCGTTTTTGATCTCGGCCTTTCCCTACGCGCCGCAGTTTGATTCGCTGGGCAACTCTGCGGGCGAGTTTGGGCGCGGATTTGCTTTTTTGCTCATCGTCTACGTCGCGGCAAACGGCGAGACCGCTCAAGCAAAATCATTTTTTTACGCGCTGATAGCGGCCTTTGCGGTTATTAGCATCTACTACGCCGCGCCGCTTTTTAGCGAGTTTGAGAGGCTTGGCAGCGCGGGCGAATTTGACTCGCGAGTCGTGCGCCGAGCGTACGCGGACTACGTGGATAGATTTTTGCCTTTTGCGCTTGCGGGAGTTTTTATCTTTAGGCGGCTTTGGGCGCGAGTTGCGTGCGGCGCGCTTTGTCTGGCGGCCGTAGGACTTGACGTTTTGAGCGGCGTTAGGGGCAGCTGGGGAGCGATGCTGGCTTGTTTTATTATGTTTGGTTTTTATTTGTATATCTTAGGCGGCGAAGCGAAACGTAAATTTAAACTCTTTGCTGTTATCTTCGCCGTTTGCGTCGCGGGCGCGTCGGCGGCGGTTTTGAGTTCGCCCACGGCGATGTATAAATTTTTCCAGATCGGGCTAGTGAGCGAGGCGAACCTCGAAAACGAGAGTATGAGAGAGCGTATCGCGGGTGCGGGCTTTAGCTCGGGGCGCGATTTGATTTTAAAGGAGCGCTTGCCGCTGCTTTTTGCTAGTCCGCGCGCGCTAACGGGGCTTGGATACGGCAAGGAGCAGTACGACGCATTTTTGCGAGACGAGGCGGACAAGGGCGCGCAGATCTCGATGATGCAAACGAGGCCGAGCGGCGAGCGGTACTGGTTTAACGACGAGCCGTTTTTTATCGGGCACTACTACTACTACGGCGCGGTCGGTACGGCGCTGCTGCTTGGCGGTTTTATCTCGCTTTTGGCGTATGCGTTTAGGCATTTTTTGCGTTCGCGCGAGCTGCTTTTTGCGGCGATTTTTATCTCGCTTGCGTGTTATTTCGGCGTGCGCGGGCTGTTTGAGGCGATAAATTTACGTATACTTTATATGTTTTATATGCTAGGATTTTTCGTCTTGCTGGCGGCAAATTCGCAAGCAGGAGCTAAAGGAGGCGGCGTTGAGCGTTAGCGTTTTGATGTATCATCATGTTTTAAAAAAGGGCGGATTTATCGCCTCTAGCGTAGAGGATTTTGCCTCGCAGATGCGGTTTTTAGCGGAGATGGGCTATAAAACGCTTACGATGAGCGAATTTATCGCCTATAAAAAAGGTGAGCTAGCCGTGCCTAAAAAAAGCGTCCTCATCACCTTTGACGACGGCTGGAAGGACAACTACGTCTACGCCTACCAGGTCTTGCGCGAGTTTGGGCTGCGCGCGACGATATTTTTAGTGACGCAGTGGATCGAGCGCGCGAGCGAGCGGCAGGGCGAGTTTGTCGAGCTAACTCACTCCGAATACAAAAAAGTAGCGCCCCAGCGGCCGCAGGACGTGTTTTTGAGTCTTGACGAGATAGCGGCGATGCGGGACGTTTTTGACTTTCACTCGCATACGCACACGCATTTTGACGAGTATTTCGGCGCGCTC
>CAURMS010000227.1:0-2629 GCA_963526085.1 uncultured Campylobacter sp.
AGTTTGATCTGGTGCCTATTTTGCGCCGTTGCGTCGAGATAGATATCGACGAGACGCCCAATATGAGCAACAGCCCCGCGGCGACCAAGCTTGCCAAGCGCGCGATGAGCGAGGGGCAAATCGCCGTGCTTTTTAGTGCGTCAAACGGGATAGAGTGGATGGATATCTATGCGCCAGGTGCCGTTCAAGAAAAAATTTTAAAACTTGCGGATGAGATAAACGGGGTCGAAATTTAAAATATACGCTTTATGACCTTGCAGGAAAATGAGTCGTCAAATTTAATGACGCATAACGCTTCTTACCGGCACAACCGTGCGTAGTTATCAAATCAATCAACAGCTTTAAACGAGCAACAGACGACAAAATTTAGCAAAAAGCTAAATTATCGCGCCTAAAGCATTATCAAATTTAATAAAAACGATGTCTGCGGACAGGTAGTCGTCAAATTTTCAGGTAAATTTATTTTGCCTCTTGTGTCGCTAAATTTACAAAGCAAATTTGCCTCAAAAAGCTCAAATTTGAAGGCACGATCCAAAAAACAAAGCGGCGTAGATTTACCGCCTCATCTTTCTGCCGATTAGCGCAAAAATCACGATCACGCCGGCGATCATCAGCCCAGCCTTGACGTAAAACGCCCTCCTCTCGCGCACGGCTTCAGGCGAGCTGGTTTTGAGCCGCACCTTGACGTCCATGCCGCCCGCGACGATGCTTAGCGTATCGCCCGCCATACCTTTTAGCTTCACGCTTAGCGTGTTCGTGCCGCTTTGTGCGACAGTAGGCGTCATAAAGCCCGAAGCCTTATATGAGTAGCGCGTCATGAGGTCGTTGCAGTCTTTGGGGCGGAAAAATATCTCATAGGTCTTGTCCGCATCCACGCCCAGCACGTCGCCGTCGCGCGCGTCGAAATACGGATTTTGAGGAGTTTTGGTCTTAAAGCTCCACTTTATCTGCTTTACCTGCGCGTCCGTGTTTTGCGCGCTTTGATTTCGCGCGCCTGCTTGCTCGTAGCTAAAAACCGCCTCGTACTGCGCGCCAAAGTCAAAAACCTCGCGCGAAAAGGCCGCAAACTGCTTGGACGAAAATTTGGAGTTTATATCGTTGGCGCTCGTGATGACGTGCAAATTTTGGATCTTTCGCCCGTCTTTAAATATCTCGAAATCTTTAAATTTAACCTCGCCAGCGTTTGCGTTAAACTCGATACTGACGGGATTTGCCGTGATCTTGCACTCGGGGAATGGGTCCGGGATCTCGCCGCTAAAATAAGGCGTAACCGCGGTGGCGTCCGGAAATTTGACATAGGGCTTCATCGAGCCCGTGAAGTTGTCAAATTTGGTATCTTTGATTTTTAGATTTTTATCGGCGCAGACGTTGGTATAAAACCGCCCCGCACCCGTATCGCTCGCACCCCTAGCACAAAAGGCGTTAAGCCTCGAGTTACTCATCTCAAAGACGAAGGCGTTAAATTTGTCCTTGGACGCGAGTGCGTAGCCTACCTCATCGACGCTCAAATTTAAAAACGCAAACCGGTGATAGATCGCCGAAAACAGCCCGTCCACCGCCTCCTTAAAGTCGCTTTTATAGGCGATATTTTCAAGCACTAGAGTTGATTTGTAGCCTACGGCCAGAGCCCTATCGGCCGGAGTTGCGCCGCTAAATTTAGCCCGTCCCGCCGCCTCGTCGTGCCCCATGTATTCGTTTTGGGCGCTGTATTCGGCGTGATTTTTAGCGGCCTGGCTTAAAATTTGATTTGGTTTTAGACCGGAGAGTCCGGAGCCGCGGCGGTACTCGTTTAGATACGCGACCGCGTCCGAATCGGGAACGAAAGAAAACTCGGGCTGCTTGGCGGACTTTAGCGCAGAGCTTTGACTCTGTCCACCCAAGATATCGCAGCCAGAGAGAAAAAAGGCGCAGGCTAAAAGGCTAAATTTAAGCCCGCGTTTTACAGGGTAAATTTTCAAATCCCGCGCCCTTTAAATTTAAGCCTTAGGGCCAGCTTTTGCGTATTCTACGCCCTCTTTTACGTCCTCGTAGCGTTTAAAATTCTCTTCAAACATCTTTGCTAGCTTATCGCGCGTTATATTATATTCCGCCGGGTGCGTCCATGTGTTGATCGGATTTAGCAGCTTTGTCTCGACGCCTGCGAGCTCTTTTGGGATCGCGAGATTAAATTTCTCGAAATTTTCAAATTCGCACTTTTTGATACTGCCGTCCAGGATTGCGTTTATGCAAGCGCGAGTGGCTTTGATGCTCATTCGCTTGCCCACGCCGTATGCGCCGCCGCTCCAGCCGGTGTTTACGAGATAGACGCTGACATTGTGCTTATCGATCTTTTCGCCTAGCAGCTTAGCATAAACGGTCGGGTGTAGCGGCATAAACGGCTCGCCGAAACACGCGCTAAATGTCGCCACGGGCTCGGTGATACCGCGCTCGGTGCCTGCGACTTTGGCCGTGTAGCCGCTTAGGAAATAATACATCGCCTGCTCTTTGGTTAGCTTTGCGACCGGAGGCAAAACGCCAAATGCGTCGGCTGTTAGGAAGATTATGTTTTTAGGATGGCCGCCCGCAGAGCTTGGCTCGTAGTTATCGATATGATAGATCGGGTAGCTAACGCGGGTGTTTTCGGTCTTGC
>CAURMS010000228.1:0-2615 GCA_963526085.1 uncultured Campylobacter sp.
ATCTTTTTCATCAAAAACTCCTTTTTGTTTTTCGTCGGTTTAATCAAATTTTCCGTCCGCGCGCGGGCAGTCGGTATTTAAGGCGTAAATTTAGCTAAATGCGGCTTAAATTTTTGTTTTAAATTCGCTTAGAATTCAAAATTTTTAGCTCTTTATTAAAAATTTATGTTAAAAATGAGGCTTTTGTGGAAATTTTGGTTTTGGCGAGGCTTGGCATTAAAATTTGGTTTTTTACAAAAAATTATGGCAGTTTTGTATATTTGAACCGTTTATAATCAAATTTAGGCTTTTATTCTAGCCTTTTTAGTCAAAATTTAGCGGCTAGCGCACAGCGATATCATTGATAAAATTTTCAATATCCGTAGCCTGCTTAGAATTTAAACCCATTATCGTAAAAGTTTTTAATCGCCATATTTGCCTAGCTTTTTACTGATTGTTACTTTTTTGGGGATAAACGGACGATCAAACACCGAGCAAGAAAAAATATCGGTGTTTTTGATCACGATATCTCCAAATATAAATCTGTTTATAATAACCCTATCTTCATAGATTTCAATATAATTAAACAAAATAATTTCAAAAATAGGCATAATAAATAGCAAAGAAACCGCAAAGCCAAATGCAAGAAAAAAGCCCGTTAAATAAGCCGCTACCGATGAAATTATTATTAACGACAAAAATCCAAACCCAGCTAAGTCAATCAAAACTAGAAATAAGCTTCTTTTATCTAGTCTATAAAGCTGTTTTACATTTTCATTAAAATCTCTTTGCATTTGCTCCGCCAAATTTAATTTTTCTACTCGTAGCGGCTTTAAACCGCTAAAAATCGCCGCGATGTCGCGCGGTTCAACGTACTTTTATCTCAATTACGAAACGGCGACGGAATTTTAAGAGCGTCAAATTTTGAGAGAAAATTTGATATTAAATTCGGTACAGTCTCGACACTAAAATTTGACGACAAATTTGCACAAATTTCAGCGCGCGTTTCTCCCGTCATCGCAAGCGCAAATTTGCAAATCCAGCTTCAAATTCATGCGGGTCAAGCCCCGCAAAGGCAAATTTAAACGGCGCACAAAAACATATAAAAATCGCGCGCCGTAAAGCCTGGCGGCAAATTTAACTCAAATTTATGTGGCAAAGCAATTAAATTTTACGTGAAGTCCAGCCGCCTATCCCGCAAAATGCTAAAGGCCTACTTTTTCTCGATAAAAAGCCCGGCCCAAGTCTGCTGCGTCGCCATCGCCTCAACGACGTTGATATTGACGCGGTGAGGCATATTTAGGCAGTTTAGCACGATCTGCGCGATATCCTCGGCAGTAATGTACTCCACGCCCTCATAAACCGCGTCGGCCTTAGCCTTATCTCCGCCAAAGCGAACCTCGCTAAACTCCGTCTTGCAGATGCCAGGAGCTATCTCGGTCACGCGGATGCCGGTGCCGCGGATGTCATTGCGCAGATTTCTACTAAACTGCTTTACAAATGCCTTACTCGCGCCGTAAACGTGACTGCCCGGATACGGCCATGCGCCCGCGGTTGAGCCTAGATTAAAGATATAGCCGCTCTTTCGCGCGATCATGAGGGGCAAAACGGCCTTGGTCGAGTATAAAAAGCCCTTGATGTTGGTATCGACCATCGTCTCAAAGTCCTCGATACTAGTCTGCGCCACGCCTTCGAGCCCCAGCGCCAGGCCTGCGTTATTTACGAGCACTTCGATATCGCGAAACTCCTGCGGCAAATTTGCCACGCTGTCAAAAACCGCCTTTTTATCGCGGATGTCGGCGACGATGATGTGCGTATTCCCGAGCTCCTTTGCCAAAGTTTCGAGCCTCTCTTTGCGGCGAGCCAGCGCTACGATCTTGTAGCCTTCGCGGCTGAGCATCCTAGCTATCGCTTCGCCAAAACCCGACGTAGCTCCCGTGATAAAAGCCGTTCCTTTCATATTTTCTCCTTATTCGGTAATCAAATTTGACTCTAGCCCCATCGCCCTTAGATACTGCGCGTTGATCTCCTTTTTGCCGATAATCGCGTAATCTAGGGCGTTTAGCCCGTTATCATCCACTGCCTTCACGTCCGCGCCGTTATCTATCAAAAGCTGCAATATCTCCACATCTGCCGCCCCCGCCGCGCTCATCAGCACGCTTTTTGACGCCACGTCAAAGTCGCAGAGCTTTACGAAGCTTGGTAGTTGGACGCTCAAATTTGAACTGTAGGCAAGCTTGGTGCTCACGTCTATCAGCCTTTTGTTTACTAGTGCTCCGTTTACTAGCAGAAATTTAACTAAATTTATGTCGTTTAGCTGTACGGCCTTAAAAAGCGGAGTGACGCCGAGCAGATTTGCATAGTTTATGTCCGCGCCGCTAGCAACTAAAAGCTTTACGTTATTTAGATTTTTGAGTGCAAAAAATAGCGAACTCTCAAATCCGTAGTTTAAATTTACACCAGCGCGCAAGAATTCCTTTATGATGTCCTCGCTTTTTTCGTAAAGAAGCGCGGCGTTAAATGCGTTTTGCAGCGAGCTTTGCGAGATAGAGCCAGAATATATCGCCTCATTTATGCCGTATTTTGTAAAGGTCGGGTCGCTAACCTTTCTCGCAAACTCGTCCATATCGCCGTTT
>CAURMS010000229.1:0-2611 GCA_963526085.1 uncultured Campylobacter sp.
ACTCAAGAGCGTGCCTCACTTTGGAGTTGATGTCGTTTTGAGCGATTTTGACGGAGAGCTTGATCTCTTTTACTTCGATCGTTTTTTGCTTTTTCTTGGCCTCTTTTTGCTTTTTTTCCTGCTGGTAGCGGAATTTGCCGTAGTCCATTATCTTGCAAACAGGAGGTTTGGCATCAGGTGCGATTAGCACTAGATCAAGCCCCATTTTCTCGGCGATTTTCAAGGCCTCTACTCTTGGGATGACGCCGTATGCGGTGCCGTCGTCTCCCACGCATCTCACTTCGCTCGCTCTGATATCTTCGTTGAGCAACACTTCGTTTTCTTTAGCCAATTAGTTTTTTCCTTTAAGTTGAAATTTGTTGATTATATCCAAAAATATTGTGTTTTTATTGTATTTTTCGTAGAAATTTATTGCGCCGTGACAATTTTTGCAGATTTTGGTAAGAGCCAGGCTTAGCATAAAGCCGCGCCTAGCCCAAATTTGACGGATTTTGGTCCGTATTTCAAAAAGTTACCTCGGCGAGTTTTGATTTTAGCAGCTCGACAAATTCGTCCAGTTTCATATCTTTTTGTTCTCTAGTCGTGCGGTCGCGCAGAGCGATAGCGCTATTTGCCACTTCGTTGTCGCCAAGCACGGCTATCATCGGCACGCGCTGCTTTTCTGCGGTGCGAATGCGTTTGTTTAGGCTCTCGTTTTTGCTCGCGATTTCACTATCTACGCCAATTTTGCGAAGTTCTTTGGCGACGGTTTTAGCGTAGTCTAGGTGTGCGTCGCTAATCGGCACGATTACTACTTGCGTCGGAGCTACGAAAAAAGGTAGCTCGCCGCCCGTGTGCTCGATTAAGATGCCGATAAACCTCTCAAAGCTTCCTAGTAGCGCGCGGTGAAGCATAACTGGCTGCTGGCGCTCATTATTTGCGTCGATGTAGCCTAGATCGAAGCGCTCAGGTAGGTTAAAATCGACCTGGATCGTGCCGCACTGCCATTTTCGCTTCAAGGCATCGGTGATTTTGATGTCGATTTTTGGGCCGTAGAATGCGCCGCCGCCCTCGTCGATACCGTATTTAAACCCGTTTTCATCAAGCGCTTCTTTTAGCGCTTTGGTCGCTGTTTCCCAAATTTCATCCCCGCCGATAGCTTTTGCAGGCTTGGTCGAAATTTCCATTTCGTAGTGGAAGCCGAAATTTTCCATTATTTTGCCGGCAAATTTTAAAATTTCAAGGATATTTTCTTTTATCTGGCTTGGCATACAAAAGATGTGCGAGTCGTCCTGGGCAAATTCGCGCACCCTGAAAAGTCCGTGCAAGACGCCGCTTTTTTCGTGGCGATGCACGACGCCGTATTCGAAAAATTTAAGCGGCAAATCGCGGTATGAGCGGATGTCTGACTGATAGACCTTGATGTGGCCGACGCAGTTCATCGGCTTTATGCCGTATTCGGCCTCGTCGATCGTCGTAAAGTACATATTTTCTTTATAGTTCGCGTAGTGGCCGCTCTTTTTCCATACGTCGGCTTTTAGCAGCTCGGGGCCTCTAACAGGCTCGTAGCCGCGGTCGCGGTGGGCTTTGTATAAAATTTGCTCGAGTTTGGAGCGTAAACGTCCGCCGTTTGGTAGCCAGATCGGTAGGCCGCCGCCGACCTCTTCGTCGAAGGTAAACAGCTTCATCTCGACGCCAAGCTTTCTGTGGTCGCGTTTTTTGGCCTCTTCGATGATGCGGATGTGCTCTTTTAGGCTCTCTTTATCGGCAAATGCCGTACCGTAAATGCGGTTTATCATCTCGCGCGTTTCATCGCCGCCAAGATACGCACCGGCTACGCGGGTTAGTTTAAAAAATCTTAAAAATTTGGTATTTGGCAAGTGCGGTCCGCGGCACAAATCCTCGAAATTTCCTTGCTTGTAGCTGCTGACTTCGCCCTCGGGGATACGTTTTAGCACCTCTTGTTTTAGCTCGTCGTCTTTAAATTTATCGCTCATCGCGGTTTTGGTCGAGCAGGTTTTGACTATGTCAAGCTTTGCTTCGGCTAGCTCTTTCATCTTGGCTTCTATCGCCTCTAAATCCTCGTCGCTAAGCTTGCTGTTGGCCTCGTCGACCTTAAAATCATAATAAAATCCGTCCTCGACGTTTGGTCCGACGAAAAATTTAGCCTGCGGATAAAGCTCTTTGATCGCCTGCGCCATGAGGTGCGCACAGGAGTGCCTGATGACGTTTAGCGCGTCGGGGGAGTTGTCAAAATAAATCGGTTCTGCGGCGTTTTCTCGCCCGTTGATACTCTGAGTATCGACTATGTTTCCATCCAGTTTGTATGCGATGATATCGCTCATTTTACGTCCTTTTATCGAAACATCTTTCTTACGCTGAAAGAATTGGGCTTGATTTTAGCCAAATTGTTTTTAAGCTTTACTTAATGTTTTATTTGATTTGGGTTTAAACGGCGGTCAAATTTGAGTTTTGAATATAGTAGAATATATTGATTAAAATTTAAGTATTGTTAAATCGGTAATATTCTCAATATAGTTTATTATACTTTAAGAAAACTAACGCTAATATTTCATCGAATGAATCATGCATCTATCTCGTCTTTGCATGGTTTTGATTCATTTTTCTCCCA
>CAURMS010000230.1:0-2611 GCA_963526085.1 uncultured Campylobacter sp.
CTCCTCTAGCTGAAGCTCGATCTGGCGCGAAACGTCGTTTTGCAGGCGCTTAAATTTAGCAAAGTAGCTATCGACAGACTCGTCTAGGATTTCGTTTATCACGGCTGCAGACGGCTCATCCGAGCGCGCCATATCGCGCAGCATCGCTACAAATCTCTCCTCTAGTCTTACGAATTCTCTAGCTTCGCCAAGCAGCGTCCGGCCGTCGGGGGTAAATTTGATCTCCTCGATAAATTTCTCCGTCCTCTTGCTAAGCGCCTCTTTTACGCCTCCGATCGCGCCGCTCATTAGCTCTTTGGCAAAGGCCTGATCGACCTCTGCTAGCTCGGTCGCCGCCTCGCAGACCGTCCTTGCGATCTCCAGGATGCGCTCCTTGCTCGCTTCGCCCTCGTTTATCGCGCTAAGCACGACGTTTTTGGCGATTTGCTCCACCGTATCTTTCACGTCGTCGCCCTTTTCGATGGCGGTTAGAAACGCCGCTTCGGTAGTTTCTTTAAGGATGCCCAGCATTTGTAGCTCGCAGAGCATTTTTTCGTCTATCGCGGTTAAAATTTCCTCTTTATCGGCTAGGTCGCTACTTTTGATGAAATTTTCCATATTTTCAAGCAGTGCGCGCACGTCGTTTTTGATCTCGTCTTTTTGCGCGTAAATTTGCCGCTCGATCTGCTCTTTTTCGTAGATTAGGCGGTGGATGTACTGCTCTTTTGCCTCGCTGAGCGCGTCTCCTGCGCTTTGGATGAGGTTGGCGACGTTTTGGCGGTTTAGCAGATCCTCGCCTTTTAGCGCCTCGCAAATTTGCTCAAACTCTTTAGCCAGAGCCGCGTTTGCGTCGCCGTTTTTTGCGCCTTTGACGCTTTTTCTAAACTCGCTTAGCGCAAATTCCCTGATCAAAACGGAAATTTGTGGATCGTTTTTGTTCTCTTTTATGGTTTGGATGAAGACTAAATTTTGCATGGAAGTCCTTATAGTACGTATTTGCAAACGCGTCTTAGCGCGGAAAAAATTTCTAATCGCTCCTGGTTAGAATTAACCAAAACGCTTAGATTGTAGCTTTTGTATTTGCCCTCTTTGCTCGATTTTGACGGCGTTATCTTGTGTTGTCTTTCGCCTACGACGCCCTGCACGATAGCTTCGGCGTTATCACTATCAAGCAAGATGATTTTGTATTCCCAAAAATTTGGATAGATGATTTCTGGTTCTTTATTTAGATCGCACGTAGTCGCCACTTTTGCCTCCACTCTTGCTTTCTAGCGTGATATCTGTTATCTGCATGGTTTTATCTATCGCTTTTATCATGTCGTAGATCGTTAGTAGCCCGACGCTAACGCCTGTTAGCGCCTCCATCTCGACGCCTGTTTTGCCGTCTATTTTGACGCTAACGGTTAGCTTATAGGCGCAGATTTCGGTTAGCTCCTCGATGTCGCAGTTTATGCCGCTGATTAGCAGCGGATGACACATCGGGATGAGCTCGCTCGTCTTTTTCGCGCCCATTATCGCACCTACGACAGCGGTTTGCAAAACTGGGCCTTTTTTGCCCGTGTTGTTTTTGATCGCATCAAAGGCTTCACGCGACATTTTTATGATGCCGCTTGCTACGGCTATGCGCGTAGTTACGCCCTTGTCGCTTACGTCGACCATTTTTGGGCGGTTGTTTTCGTCTATGTGAGTTAGCATTTTCGTCCTTTCGCCTGAAACGCTAAATTTGCTTAAATTTGAGCTAGGCGGAGTAAATTTATGAGAAGGATTATAACTAAAAAAGCTTAATGAATAAGACAAAAACGCCTCGGCAGGGGGAGCCGAGGCGCCGTTACAAAAAGGAGGTTTTCTTGTCGGACGCGCAAATCATACCAAAAAGGTCTAAATTTTATCCCAATTTTTCGTAAATATATTATTCCCTGCTTTTTACGTAGGCTAGAGCGCCTGATTTTAGGCGTTTTAGTCCCTCCAGCACGCGTGATCTTTGCGTGGCGATATTAAGGCGCAGGAAGCACTTCTCGGCACCTCTGTACGCATTGCCGTCGTTTAGCCAAAGCCCCGCTTTTTGGCGTAAAAATTTATGAAAATCGCTCGCGTCGTCGCAAATTTCGCGGCAATCAAGCCAGAGCAGATAGGTCGCGTCCTGCTCCACAAGCCTGATCTGTGGTAGTTCGTTTTTCAAAAACTAGCTCACGATTTAGAGGTTTTGCTCTACGTATTCGCGCATCTGCTCGAGCCAAGCTACGCCTCGCTCAAACGCCGCGATCGCAGCAATACAAGAAAACGCATTGCCCTCGCCGACCTCGTCGTCGTTGATGGCTTTTGCCATTTTGGCGCGCAGTTTTGGGTTTGGCACCACAGCGGCAGAGCTTTGCAGGCCTGCGATGTTAAAGGCTTTGGTCGGCGAAACGCAGGTGATCGAGATGTTTTTGCAAGTCTCGCTCGCGCGGATAAACGGCACGTAGCTTTTGCCGGGACTCGTTATGTCGCAGTGAATCTCGTCAGAGATCACCAAAACGCCGTATTTGGCGCATAGTTCGCCGATTTTGGCTAGCTTTTGCTTGCTCCAAATTTTACCGACGGGATTGTGCGGGTTACAAAGGATAAACATCGTCGTTAGCGGATCGGCGAGCTT
>CAURMS010000231.1:0-2608 GCA_963526085.1 uncultured Campylobacter sp.
GTATAAAAGTCGGAGACCAAACCTATAAAATCGAGGTTAAAAACTCCACTACGCTAGAAGAGCTAGCCGATAAGATCAACGAGGTCACAAACGGCGCCGTCTCGGCAAAAGCGATGAAGGTTGGCGGCGAAGATCCGTATCAGCTTATATTGCAGTCCAAAGAAACCGGCGCAGAAAATAAAGTCGAGATAACAAATGTCGATAGTGACGGCACGGCCCTAACCGGCGCGGACGACGTTTTGCAAAAATTAGGCTGGGATAGCGCAAATATCGCAAACAATAAAATCTCAACGGCACAAGACGCCGAGTTCGTCTACAACGGCATCACGATAAAACGAAGCGGCAACGAGGTAAAAGATCTAAATTTGGGAATGACGATAAAGCTGAAAGATACGGGCAAGACGACTTTTAGCGTCAAAGAGGACACGAGCGCGATAAAAGAGAGCATGCAAAGCATGGTGACGGCGTATAATAATCTCGTAAACAACCTAAAAGTCGCTACCGATTATGACTCGGACACTAAAAAATCGGGTACGTTCCAGGGCGTGAGCGAGATAAATACGATAAAATCGACGCTAAATAAAATTTTATTCGGCAATCAGATCTACACGAAAGATAACGTAACAAAGACGGCAAATTTAGCCGACTACGGTCTAAGCCTAAACAAAGAAGGCCTGCTAGAGCTAGATAGCTCAAAGCTAACCTCAAAACTAGATCAAGATCTAGAAAGCGTGCAAAAAATATTTGCCGGCGGCACCACCTACGGTACGGCTCAGGTTCTTAGCTCAAAACCGGTAGATAGCGGAGCGCTCACTATCGGCGGCGATGATCTAGTGATAAACGGAAAAAAGATAAATTTAGCCGCTACGCCTGCGTCAAATTCAGCAAAAGAAAACGCACTAGCGCTACTAAAAGCTATAAACGATGCCGGGATATCGGGCGTACAAGCGACGCTAACCGCAAACGAAGACGGCATATCGCTAAAAACGACAAACGGTACGGCGATAAGTATAAAGGGTTCTGGAGCGGCGCTAAACGCCGTGGGCTTTAGCGAATCAACCGTAACACCGAAAAACACGACCGTAAACGGGATATTTGCATCGGCTAAAAAAGCCGTAGATAGACTGATTAACTCAAAAGACGGCTCTTTGACCAAATACGGCCAAAGCCTGATCGACGAGAAAAAGTCGCTGGACTCTGAAAAAGAAAAAACGCAAAAGTCGCTCGATGCAAAATACGCCACGATGGAAGAGCGATTTTTGGCATACGACAAGATCATCAGCAAGCTAAATAGCGAATTTTCGTCGCTAAAATCGATGATCGAAGCCGAATATAACAAGAAATAAAAAGGTAAATTTATGCAATACAACACTGCACACGCGGCGTATTCGCAAAACGCGGTAGGCGGCATCGAGTCGCCTACTAAGCTCATCGAGATGCTTTACGAAGGCGTTTTGAGATTTATTTTTAGAGCTAGAAAAGCGATGCAAGATAACGACGTGGAGAAAAAAGTATATTTTATAAACCGCACGAACGCCATCTTTATCGAGCTTTTAAACTCGCTAGACTACAACCAAGGTAGCGTCGCGCACTATCTAAGCGGGCTTTATACGAGGCAGATACAACTGCTGTCGATAGCAAATATAAACAACGACGAGCAGAGCCTAAACGAGGTCGTGAGCGTAACCAAACAGCTGCTTGAAGCATGGAAAGAGACGACTGGCGCGGGGCAAGCCGATGTGGCTGGATGAGCTCAAAATAGCCGTAGCTAACGATGACGCGGAGGCTATCGCGGCGCTAGCGGGCGAGACTCCTAGTAAATTTGACAGCCTAGAGGACGCCCTACAAGCTCAGGAGCTTCTGGGTGCAGCGATAAATTTGATACAAAAAAACAGAACCGAGCTCGGCAAAGAGCTAGAAAAACTAAAAAACGTAAAAAAATACATAGCGTCGTAAATAATTTCTCAAATTTACGACGCTTTTTATCTCAAATTTCCTTCTAAATTTTATCCCGCAAAGGCAAAGATATGACGAAAAACGCTATAAAGGACGCTTTAAAAAATAGACTCGGCGCGGATATAGCGGGCGATTTTAGAGTGCTAAAGGAGCACGAGCTAATTAAATTTAACGATGAAGCGAAATTTGTCTTTGAAGGCGAGAGCGAGATATTGCGAGAGTTTTATATCTTTGCAGATACAGGCGCAGGCGATCTTTGGCTAGCCTACTTAGATGACGGCAAGATCGCTTTTTACGATCACGACGCGGGATATCTTTGCGCGTCAAATTTGGTTAAATTTGATCTGGATATAACAGGCTGGCTTAAGATCGCCGAGATGTTTGAAAATTTTGAAAACATAGATGAGCCAAACGCCGAACAAACCGCCGAATTTAAACGAGCCGTGAGCACCGTTTGCCCGCAAATTTTAGAAATTTGGGATATTTAAAATCAAATAAAACGCGCCTTGCGCCGTTTCAAATTTAAACCCTATCCGTAGCCGTCAAATTTAAACCCGATTCCGCCTCGCCAAATTTGATCAAATTTTACTTCGCCGCGCGGTCGCCGCAAACCTCAGCTTAAATTTGCCAAAGCTTTATAAAACGCGCCGTT
>CAURMS010000232.1:0-2594 GCA_963526085.1 uncultured Campylobacter sp.
AACCGGTATAGTAGACCTAGCCAACGCTACGCTTGCCGATGCAGGTACAAACCTACAGCTAACACTCTAATCTCCGCGATAAACCCCGACCTTTCGGGGTTTATCCTCTTTAAACTCTCAAATTTCTCCCTCTTTCAAATTTTGCCGAACGAATCAAATTTAACGATGGACCAAATTTGCGCCGCTCTAAAATCCCCTAAAAATCGTCCTTCTCAATCAAATTTGAAAAAATCAAAAAAATTTTACCTCTACCCCTAAAGTTTTTTTGATTTCGTCCGATATAGTTTTTGAACGACAAGAAGTCGTAATTAAACTTTAAAAGGATTTACAATGAGTTTTCGTATTAACACGAACATCAACGCTCTAAACACACACGCAAACGCAGTCGGTAACAACCGCAACCTTTCTCTTTCTTTGGGTAAACTTAGCTCAGGTTTGAGAATCCAAACTGCAGCAGATGACGCTTCTGGTCTTGCTATCGCCGATAGCCTTCGCTCTCAAGCTAGCGCGCTTGGTCAAGCTATCAACAACGGTAACGACGCTATCGGTATCATCCAAGTAGCGGATAAGGCTATGGACGAGCAGCTAAAAATCCTAGACACAATCAAGGTAAAAGCTACTCAATCAGCTCAAGACGGTCAAACAACAGATTCTCGTCAAGCGCTACAAGCCGACATCGTTCGCCTAATGGAAGAGCTAGACAACATTGGAAATACAACGTCTTTCAATGGTCAGCAGCTACTAAACGGAACATTCTCTAACAAAGAATTCCAAATCGGCGCTTACTCAAACCAAACCGTTAAGGCTTCTATCGGTGCTACTACGTCAGATAAGATCGGCCTAACAAGATTTGAGAGTTCAAAACTATTAACACTTGCGAATGCTCTTTCTAAAGCCTCTTTAAACGTTGTCGATATGAAATTTTTAAACGTAGACGGCGTAAACGATGTTGGCGTAGCTAAAGCTAATATAGGATTTGGCTTAGGTCAAGGTATAGGCGCGCTAGCTGAAAACATCAATAAAGTAGCGAATAAAACGGGTGTTAGAGCTACGTTTGACGTAACTTGGAGAGGTGCAACATCCGTAGCGATACCGGGAGGACTTATCAAGAGCCTTTCTATCAACGGTGTAAAAATAGGAGATCTTGACGTAAAAGCAAATGATAGAAACGGTGCCCTAGTAAACGCTATCAATAAAGTAAAAGATCAAACAGGCGTTGAGGCTTCAGTAGACGCAGAAACCGGAACCATGGTGCTTACTAGCCGCGATGGTCGTGGCATACAAGTAAAAGGCGGCGACTTATCAAAAGGTCTTGGTAAGGGAACAGCTGCTTTAACCAAGGGCTTCGTAGGTCGCTTAAATCTAGTTCGCTTGGATGGACGCGATATAAAAATCGGTGGAACTACTAAGCTTAATCTAAGTAAAGATGCATTTTCTGCAGATGGCGGCCAGCAACAGTCTGTTTCTCTAAGAGATGTTCGCGGTCAAATAGAGGGCAAATTAGCTACCGCTATGGGCTTTTCAAGAATGAGTAAGGAGCTAAGCGTAAATCAATCAGCAGGCGTTATGACTCTACGCGGCGCGATGGCTGTTATGGATATCGCTGAGTCAGCTCAAAAAACTCTTGATCAGATCCGCTCAGACCTAGGTTCTGTTCAAAATCAGCTTGTTGCAACCGTAAATAACATCACGGTTACTCAAGTAAACGTAAAATCAGCCGAATCTCAAATCAGAGACGTTGATTTTGCTAGCGAGAGCGCAAACTTCTCTAAGTTTAACATCCTTGCTCAATCAGGAAGTTACGCTATGAGCCAAGCTAACTCCGTTCAGCAAAACGTTTTAAGACTACTTCAGTAGTATTAAAACGTTTCTAGGTGAAGTAAAGCCGTTTAGGCTTTACGGAACTGGAAAAACGTAAAATTTCTACGCGAAGCGGGGGCAACCCCGCGTAGCTGGAAAAATGTCTTAAGACTACTTCAGTAGTTAAACATCTAAGGCCGCTTCGACGGTCTTAGATTTCAAAAACCCAAACACCAATAATTAAGACATCTCCAAAAATAATAGTTAATGTAGGCGCCAAATTTAGCGCCTGCTCTATAGAAGTGAATTTTAAATTCGAGTTTTACCCGCTCGACTTTTTGCTTCAAATTTTATCCCATTTTTCCAAGTCAAATTTAAATTCAAACGGTAAATTAATGCCATTAGTTTAAATTTTTTGCTACAATTACCGCAAAAAAATAAAAAGGCTATATTAATGAAAAGCTTAATCATCGTGGAGTCCCCCGCGAAAGCCAAAACGATAAAAAATTTCCTCGGAAGCGACTACGACGTCATCGCATCAAAAGGCCATATCAGAGATCTACCAAAGACGGCATTTGGCATCAAGATAGAGGGCGAAAAATTTACTCCAGAATACAAAATAAGCGCCGATCACTCCGCAATAGTAAAAGAGATCAAAGAGCTCGCCAAAAGCGCCGATCAAATCTACCTCGCAACCGATGAGGACCGCGAAGGAGAGGCTATCGCCTACCACATCGCTGCAGCCATCGGCAAAAAGCCCGAGAGCCTGCCTCGTATCGTGTTTCACGAGATCA
>CAURMS010000233.1:0-2592 GCA_963526085.1 uncultured Campylobacter sp.
AGAAGTATCTAAAAGAGCTTAGCGAGCTTGGCATCAGCCTAGAGATCGAGCTTGGTGTAACTGGCGGCGAAGAGGACGGCGTGGATAATACGGGCGTTGATAACGCGCTTTTATATACGCAGCCAGAAGACGTCGCGCAGGCATACGAACGACTAAGTAAAATCAGCGACAGATTTAGCATGGCGGCAAGCTTTGGCAACGTTCACGGCGTTTATAAGCCGGGCAACGTCGTGTTGCGACCGGAAATTTTGAAAAACTCGCAAGCATACGTCGCGGATAAATTTCAAACTCTAACCGATAAACCCGTAAATTTCGTCTTTCACGGCGGTAGCGGTAGCGAACTACAAGATATCAAAGACGCTGTCAGCTACGGCGTGGTAAAGATTAACATCGAGAGCTTTAGGCAGTGGGAGTTTTGGGACTGCGTGAGAGCATACGAGCTAAAAAACAGAGCCTATCTACAAGGTCAAATCGGCAACCCTGAAGGCGACGACAAACCGAACAAAAAGTACTACGATCCGCGCAAATGGCTACGAAGCGGCGAGGAGTCGATGGTAAAACGCCTGCTAACCGCTTTTGAAGATTTAAACTGCTTAAATAGAAATTAAGGCTTACAATGGAACCCAAAAAAGAAGCGAGAAACGATAATTTCACTGATTTGGCGTTGCCTGAGGTAAAAGGCAGGCAATCTTTTTTCGTGTATACGAAAATTATATTTTTGCCGACGGCGATATATATCGTCGCACTTCTTGGGTTTTTTGGGTATATAGATTTTCAAATCGGCCTACACACGGTCGTTATGATGGGTATTATTTGGGTGATTTCGCTAATCTTTGCTAAAAATAGCGCCGAGCTTGCTTGTTGTTATTTTGAGCAAAGCGGAGCTGATTTCAAGCGAAATTTAAAAGAATACATCATCAAACATCTTTTAGTTATCGGCAAAGATACGAAGTCAAATGCAGGATTTGACGAATTTGTCGCCTACTATACTAGAAATTTACGTAACGAAAATTTCGCTTCCGTGGGTGCGGGCATCTTTCCGATGCTGGGTATTTTGGGAACATTTATCAGTATCGCGGTTTCTATGCCGGAGTTTAACTCTTCAAATACTACCGAGCTCGAAACTGAAATTTCAACCCTTCTTAGCGGCGTGGCGACTGCGTTTTACGTCTCTATTTACGGTATTTTTTTAGCGCTTTGGTGGATATTTTTTGAAAAATACGGAACGAGCAAATTTGAAACGCTAGTGCGAAGACAGAAAAACGCTACGAGCGGCTTTTTCTGGACGAAAGAGGAGCTTGATAGAAGATATTTGCAAGAGAATTTAAGACACTTTGAAAAGATCGGAGTGATCTTTGAGCATGTTAGTAACGCCGAGTTCTTTGAGGAGCTCGACAAGACTATCGAGGCTAAATTTAAAACTTTTACAAATATCTTGAAAAACGAGGAAGAAGCTGTCAAGCTAAGCGGCGAACACATCAAACAAACGATGAATACGCTGCTAAAATCCTCGAAAGATCAAAAAGATCTTATCAAAGTCCATGCCGAAATCTTGAACGTTATCAATAAATTTAACGGTAACATCAAAGATATGCAACTAAAATTTGCCGAGCAGTACAACCGTCTCTATGATGTGGGCGGCGAGCGTATCGCAAAGCTCGAAAAGAGCGTGGGCGAACTAGAGTATAATGTTAAAAATTTCAGTGAGTCTCTTTCTAAATTTAGTAGTGAAATCCTAGAAAAACAAAAACTTGCAATGGATGGCTTTAAAGAGAGCTTGATTGACGGCGTACAGGCATTTAAAAAGGCTTTTGACGACGAAGCAATCGAAGCTTATGATGATAATAGCGCGATCATTGAAGGGCTAAAGCAAGACATCGACGAGCTTGATAAAGAAGCGAATGAGATCTTGCAAACCATCGAAAAGGCGAGTATGCTAGATGAAAACGCGTAACGAGAACAAAAGCGGAGACCAGACCTTTTGGATATCGTATGCGGATCTGATGGCTGGGCTGATGTTTGTTTTTATGCTCATCATTGGCGCCGTTGTCGTAAAATACGTCCTTAGCCAAAGCGATCTGGCAAAACTACAAAAAGACTTAAGCGAGCGTGAAAAGCAAATCGCCTCGTCTCAAAGCGAGCTCGTTCGTAAAGAAAATGTCATAAAAGAAATTTTTTCAAATTTGGACCGTGCAAAGAGCGAAAATAAAGAGCTTGCCGACATAAACAGGCTCGTAAACGAGATGCTTGAAGGCGTCAAAAAAGAGAAAAACGAACTCACGAATTTAACCCAAACCTACGAGATAAATCTAAACGACGCGAATAAAACTATCGCGGATTTGCAGGATAGAGTGCTGCAGCTGGGGCAAATTCTAGCGCAAAAAGACGAGGCGCTAAATGAACTAAACGCAAAATACGGCGATGAAATCTCAAAATTTACCGCACTGGAAGAGGATTTTAACAAAACAAAAGACAAGATAAAAGACATCAGCTCGCTTCGCTCAAATGTCATATCAAATTTACGCGCTAAGCTTGGAAACAAGGTCAGTATAGATCCAAGCTCGGGTGTCGTGTCGCTGCCTGAGTCTATAC
>CAURMS010000234.1:0-2583 GCA_963526085.1 uncultured Campylobacter sp.
ATAAACGGCGCACTCATAAACGCAAAAACGAGCTACGAACTAAGCGAGGATAGCGGCGTTATCAAGGCTGCTTTAAAAAACGCCGCTTTAAATTTAAAGTCGTTTGAAGCGCAGCTTGACGGGCAAAATTTGAGCCTAGAGGAGCTTGATCTGCCCGCCATCGAGATAAACGCCGACGCTGGCGAAAAAAGAAGCTTCGCAGCCGATATTAGCGAGATAAAATTTAAAAATACGAGCTTTAAAGGCGAGGCGCAGGCAAATTTAAACATGCTAAATTTAAGCGGCGTCGCGCTTAAGGCCGATATGAATGAAAAAGGCGATATAAATGCGTCTGCAGCGCTCAAAGCCCTGGGCGTTAGCGGGATAAATTTGACCGAAAAAAGCGTCGGCGAGATAAAGCTAAAAGACGCAAACGCAAGCGAGCTGGATGCTAAAATAAAAGGGCAAAATATCGCCGCTAGCCTAAAAAATTTGACGCTTAGCGCCGCCTCCGCCCCGGTCGGTAAAAACAGCGCGGCAAGCCTAGAAAAACTCATCGTAAACGCGCCTAAATTTACGCTGGAAAATAACGCCAGCGCCGCCTCTATCGGCGAAGTAAAAGCGCAAAAAATCGCGCTAAAAACTAAGAATAAAGAGATCGCCGCCGTCGCTGAAATCGGCGTGAAGGACGCAGATCTAGATCTAGCCAAAACGGCGCTTCGCATCGAAAGCATCAACATAAATAAGCCCAAATTTGCAACCGATATAAAAGAAAACGGCGAACTTAGCGCTATTAGCGAGCTTGGTTTAAACAGCGAAAAAACCGCCGCCAAAGCAAAAGCAAAAAGCAAAACCGAAAGCGCGAAAAAACCTGCCAAATCTCAAAAAACGGCAGAAAAAACCGCCGCTAAAAAGAGCCAAAAAACCGAGCACAAAAGCGCTCAGAGCGCAAAGAGTGGATTTAAATTTAGCGTCAAAAACGTCGCCGTTACGGGCGCCGACATAGGTATAACCCATGTCTTTGAGGGGCAAAAGATAGCGCACAAATTTGACGGACTAAATGTAAATTTGCAAAATATCAGCGAAAATTTAGCTGCGCCAGTGACCGCTAAAATCGACATGAAAAGCTCGCAAAAGCTAAATTTGGCTCTTAAGGGTAAAATCACGCCAGAGCCTCTAAATATCGAAGCCGATATAAAACTAAGCGATGCAAATCTGCCTCGCTACTTCGTCTACGTTAAAAACTATCTGGACGCGAGCTTAAAAAGCGGCGAGCTAAATGCCGAGCTAAACGTAAAATACGCCGCGGACGCCTCCGTAAGCGGTAAGGCAAACATCGCAAATATAGAGCTTGCGGACGGCTCTGGCGACAAGGTGTTCGCTTTTAAAAATCTCAAACTCTCTAAAATTTCATTTGCGAAAAATTTCTTAAATTTGGAGCGCGTTACCCTGAGCGCACCGTTTTTAAAGGCGCATTTAAATAAAGAGCGCGAGCTAAATCTAAGCAGTCTAGTGAAAAAGAGCGAGAGCGAAAAGGCGCAAAAAGCGGACGCAAAACAAGCCGCCCCTAAAAACGAAAAGCCTGTCGAAGCCGCAAAAACTCAGAAAAAAGAGGGCGAGTTTGACTTCGCCATCAAAAATATCCTCGTAGAAAACGGCGATGTAGACTTCTCCGACGCGTCGCTATTTATGCCGTTTGCGACTAAGATCACCAAGCTAGAAGGCGTGCTGATGGATATCGACAGTACTCGCCCGACGATGGGTACGTTTGAGGGCGTGGTCGGCAAGAGCGGCTTTAGCAAGATCGGGCTCAAGCTACTGCCGTACGATCCTAAAAAGAGCACGGAAGTCAAATTTAGCTTTAAAGATATCGATCTAGTCGACGTCACGCCTTATAGCGGGCAGTTTTTGGGCTATAAGATAGAAAAAGGCAAGCTAAATTTGACCCTAAACTACGATGTTAAGGACTCTAAGCTAAACGGTAGCAACGTCGTAAATCTAGACACGCTAACGCTTGGCGAGAAGGTCGAGTCAAAAGATGCGGTAAACCTGCCCCTATCGCTTGCTATCTCGATCCTGAGCGATCAAAACAATCAAATAAACATCGATCTGCCGGTGACGGGCGATCTAAACGACCCGGACTTTAAATACGGCGGTATCGTCTGGGAAGCCGTAAAGAAGCTATTTGCAGACATCACGCTGGCCCCGTTTAGATTTTTGGGTAATATGCTAGGGCTAAGTAGCCAGGATCTAAACACTATCGACTTTATGCCCGCAAACGCCGAGCTCATCGTATCTGAACAGGCTAAGATAGCCGACTTTATCAAGCTAACGACGGCAAAGCCTAAGATGAAGCTAAGCATCACTCCGGCCTACTCGGACGTGGACGTAACGGCTCTAAAAAACGCGAAACTAAACGAAAAAATAAGCCAAACGATGAATCAAACCGGTAAAGACTACGCAGGAGCGCTCGCATCGCTAGCTCCTAAAGAAAAAAGTACCGCCGAAAAGGCGCTGAGAGAAGCTGCGCTAAAAGGCATCGAGGTGAAATAAGAGCAGCTGCTGGAACTTGATAACGCAAGAGCTCAGGCTAGCACAGCAGCC
>CAURMS010000235.1:0-2579 GCA_963526085.1 uncultured Campylobacter sp.
CGATGAATGAATGCGAGAAATTTTTCGCCGATTTTTTCGAGGGTAAATTTGAGGTCGAGACCCCTTTTATGCTTGACGTTTTTTTGCACAAAAAAAGCGGCGAAATTTTACGCAAAATCGCATTTAACGACGCTGTAATCGTGGGCGAAAAGGTTGGCTCCATGACGCACGTGGAGGCCTTTTGGAACGAAAAATACTTTAACGCGTATTTTGGCGACGGCGTCATCGTCTCTACGCCGGTGGGATCAACCGGATACAACATGAGCGCTGGCGGAGCGATAACATATCCTCTAAGCGAGGTGTTTTTGGTTACGCCCGTTTGCTCGCACTCGCTCACGCAGCGTCCGGTGGTGCTTCCGCGCGGATTTGAGATCAAATTTAAAACAGCGAGCGCGGCGGTGCTGGTTATCGACGGGCAGGAGCGGTACAAAATGGGCGAGCTTGAGAGCGTGAGCATGACGCTAAGCGCGAACACGGCACGGCTAATCCGCCACGTCGGGAGAGATTATTTTCAAATTTTAAAAGAAAAGCTGCATTGGGGTTATAATGATTGAGCGGATTTTGATAAAGCAAAATTTGAGTTTTGAAAACGTCGAGTTAAATTTCGGGCGCGGACTTAGCGTCTTTACGGGTGTGAGCGGTGCTGGCAAATCGGTCCTGATGGGCTCGATAATGGCGGTTTTAGGGCTAAAGGACAGTGAAGCGAAGCTGATCGAGGCCGACGTCTCGCATAAATTTGACCTTGAGGAATTCGGTCTTGAAAGCGAAGAGATAAATACCTTTAAGCTTTTTCGCGACAAAACGACGCGCTACTTTATAAACTCGCAAGCCGTTTCTAAAAAAAATCTCGCCAGCATCGCAAAAGAGCACGTTAAATACCTATCCGCAAAGGAAATAAACGAATTTGAAAACGAGAGATTTTTAAATTTGCTAGATAGCTTGCAAGCGAAAAAAGACGCTAAATTTAACGAAATTTTGAGCGAATTTAGGCTTAAATTTGACGAGTTTAGCCGGATCTCGCGCGAGCTGAAAAAAATAATCGACGAAGAAAAAAGAGTGGAGGAGCTAAAGGAATTTGCCTCTTTTGAAATCAATAAAATAGAAAGCGTGAGTCCTAAAATCGGCGAATTTGACGAGCTAATGGAACTAAAAAAGCGCCTGAGTAAAAAGGATAAAATTTTAGAAGCGTGGAATAGGGCGGAGCAAATTTTTAATTTCGAGCAGGCCGTGACCGACGCACTAAACATCAGCGATATCGATAGCAGCTTCTTTGAGGAGGCAATGAACGAACTGCGAGTAGCGCGCGAAAATCTAAACATGGACGAGCTAGAGGATGTAGATATCGAGGGCGTGCTAGACCGCATCGAGGCGATAAACTCTCTCGTGCGTCGCTACGGCGGCGAGGAGGAGGCTTTGCAGACGCTAAAAACGCGCAAAGCGGAGCTTGCAAGGTACGAAAATATAAGCTTTGAAAAGAGCGAGCTGGAGCATAAATTTAAGCAAAATGAAGCCGCGGTAAACGCGCTGGCTGATAAAATCAGCCAGGCTCGCGCGGCAAATTTAAAGGAGCTTGAAGCGCTCATAAATTCGTTTTTAAAAGAGCTTTATATGAGCGAGATTTCATTAAAGATAAATAGTAAAACCCTGGACGCCGCCGGCAGGGACGAGGTAAATTTGAGCCTAAACGAGACGGCGCTAAAAAATCTAAGCTCGGGCGAGCTAAACCGCTTAAGGCTAGCTTTTATCGCGAGTGAAAGCAAGATCACCGGAGGCGGCGAGGGGGTCATAATACTAGATGAAATAGACGCGAATCTAAGCGGAAAAGAGGCGATGAGTATCGCAAACGTGCTGCTAAGCTTGGCCAAATTTTATCAAATTTTTGCTATCTCGCATCAGCCGCAGCTAAGCTCTAAGGCCGATTCGCATTTTCTAGTCGAAAAGCGCGGCGAAACCTCGAGCGTAAGGGAACTAAAAGGCGAAGAGCGCGTATCTGAGCTGGCTAGAATGATAAGCGGCGAACGTATAACCGACGAGGCGATAAATTTTGCTCGCCAGCTTTTGGTTGTTTAAGTTTGGCTTAAAATTTAGGTTGAAAAAAGAAAAGTAATGGTATATTTGCAAAAATCTTTAAATGGGAATATATGGAAAAAAATAAAATTTTAATAGTAGAAGATAATAAAGCTCTAGCCAAGCTAATAGCTAAAAAGATGGAAGATAAGGTCGAGATGGATATCGACGTGGCGCACACTATGGCTGAAGCGCAAGCGTTTTTAAATAATTCAAAAGATTATTTTATCGCGCTACTTGATCTAAATTTACCAGACGCTCCAAACGGCGAAATCGTGGATTACGTCATATCAAAGGGTCTGCCTAGTATCGTACTAACTGGTAGCATAGACGACGCTACCAGGGAGAGCTTTATCCATAAAGACATCGTGGACTACGTCTATAAAGGCAATATGGACGATATAAATTATATATTTCAGATCATAAATCGCCTAAGCAAAAATAGGCAATACAAAGTAATGGTCGTCGAGGACTCGGCTCCTTTTAGAAATAGTCTTAAAAAAATCCTAACT
>CAURMS010000236.1:0-2559 GCA_963526085.1 uncultured Campylobacter sp.
TCAAATTTAACCCCATCAAGCCGCTATAAAACATATCCATTTAGCAAGTTTTTATCAAATTTAAGCTAAAATCGGCAAGTAAATTTTAAGGAAAAATATGGAAAATATATTTGAAAACAATCAAGACATCCAAACCGTCGACATCGAAGAGTCCATAAAAACGAGCTACCTCGACTACTCGATGAGCGTCATCGTCGGTCGCGCCCTGCCAGATGCCAGAGACGGTCTAAAGCCCGTTCACAGACGTATCCTCTACGCGATGAACAACCTCGGAGTCGGCAGCCGTAGCCCGTATATGAAATCCGCGCGTATCGTGGGCGACGTCATCGGTAAGTACCACCCGCACGGCGACACGGCCGTTTACGACGCGCTCGTGCGTATGGCGCAGAAATTTTCCATGCGCTATCCGGCGGTCGACGGTCAAGGAAACTTCGGCTCCATCGACGGCGACGGCGCAGCTGCGATGCGTTATACCGAAGCTAGGATGACAAATCTAACCGAAGAAATCTTGCGCGATATCGAAAAAGACACGGTTGATTTTATCCCAAACTACGACGACAGAGAGACTGAGCCCGACGTCCTGCCTAGCCGCGTACCAAATTTGCTGTTAAACGGCTCTAGCGGTATCGCCGTCGGTATGGCGACGAATATCCCGCCGCACAGCCTTGACGAGCTCATAGACGGGCTTTTGCTCGTGCTTGAAAATAAAAACGCGACGCTAGAAGAGGTGATGCAGTATATAAAAGGGCCTGATTTCCCGACTGGCGGGATAATATTTGGCAAAAAAGGCATCATCGAAGCCTACCGCACGGGACGCGGCCGCGTGAAACTACGCGCCAAAATTCATATCGAAAAAAAGCCGAACAAAGACGTCATCGTCGTAGACGAGCTACCGTATCAGACGAACAAAGCCCGCCTCATCGAGCAGATCGCCGAGCTGGTTAAAGAAAAACAGATCGAAGGCATCAGCGAGGTGCGCGACGAGTCTGATAAGGACGGTATCCGCGTCGTCATCGAGCTAAAACGCGACGCGATGAGCGATATCGTGCTAAACAATCTCTTTAAATCCACGACGATGGAGAGCACCTTTGGCGTCATAATGCTTGCGATAAACAACAAAGAGCCGAAGGTATTTAACCTAATCGAGCTTTTGAAGCTATTTTTAAATCACAGAAAAACCGTCATCATCCGCCGCACGATATTTGATCTAGAAAAAGCCAGAGCTAGAGCGCATATCTTAGAAGGCTTAAAGATCGCGCTAGATAATATCGACGAGGTGATCGAGCTCATCAAAAATAGCGCCGACACGCCTAGCGCTCGCGAGGGATTAGTGGCAAAATTTGGCCTTAGCGAGCTACAAGCAAATGCCATCCTGGATATGAGGCTAAGTAAGCTCACTGGTCTTGAGCGCGAAAAACTAGAGGCCGAGCTAGCAGAGCTGATGGCCGAGATCGCGCGCCTTGATGAAATTTTAAAGAGCGAAACCTTGCTAGAAAAACTAATCAAAGACGAGCTACTTGAGATAAAAAATAAATTTAAAGTGCCGCGCATCACCGAGATCGTGGATGACTACGACGACATCGACATCGAGGACCTCATCCCTAACGAAAATATGGTCGTAACCATCACGCACCGAGGCTACATCAAGCGCGTGCCGAGCAAGCAGTACGAGAAGCAAAAACGCGGCGGCAAAGGCAAAGTTGCGGTAACTACGTACGACGACGACTTCATCGAGAGCTTCTTTACGAGCAACACTCACGATACGCTGATGTTCGTGACCGACCGCGGACAACTCTACTGGCTCAAAGTCTATAAGATCCCTGAAGGAAGCCGTACCGCAAAGGGTAAAGCTGTAGTAAATCTCATCCAGCTACAGCCTGACGAAAAGATCAAGGCGATCATCCCGACGACTGATTTTGCCCAGAGTAAATCGCTCGCGTTTTTCACTAAAAACGGCATCGTAAAACGCACGAATTTGAGCGAATTTAAAAACATCCGCTCTATCGGCGTTCGCGCTATTAACCTGGACGAGAACGACGAGCTGGTGACCGCTCTCATCGTCGAGGGCGAAGAAGAGCCGATAAATATAATCGACGAGCTTGGCGTAGAGACCGAGATAAACGAGATAGAGGCGATAGAAGCTCAGATCGACGAGGAAAATAGCGAAGAAAACGACGAAAACGCAGCCGAAGGAAGCGACGATAGCGAAAAAATGCTATTTATCGTAACCAAAAAGGGCATGTGCCTCAAATTCAAACTCAGCAAAGTCCGCCAGATGGGCAGAACGGCTCGCGGCGTGACGGGTATTAAATTTAAAGAAGCAGGCGACGAGGTCGTAGGCGCGGCCGTCATCGAAAACAACGATCAAGAGGTGCTAAGCATATCTCAAAAAGGTATCGGCAAGCGTACTACCGCAGAAGAATACCGCCTAACAAATCGCGGCGGCAAGGGCGTAATCTGCATGAAGCTAACTAACCGCACCGGCGATCTAATCGGCGTCGTAATGGTCGATGACGAACAAGATCTGATGGCTCTAACCTCAAGCGGCAAGATGATTCG